>JBDTLW010000054.1:0-8077 GCA_039934575.1 Parafilimonas sp.
GCATACGGATTTTTTGGATCAAATCCTTTTATATCAAGCACAGATGTTTGTGCAAATACATTCTCTTTTGTTTTTATGATAGTTGTTGGTGTGATATTGTATTGTATGTTATACGCAATTTGTTTTTCTCTTCTGCGATCGGTTTCATCAATTGTTTTTTGCATGCTTTCCGTCATCTTATCTGCATAAAAAATTACAAGTCCATCCACGTTTCTTGCGGCACGCCCCGCCGTTTGTGTCAGCGATCTTTCATTTCGCAAAAAACCTTCTTTATCTGCATCAAGAATAGCAACAAGCGAAACTTCAGGCAAGTCCAAACCTTCACGTAATAAATTCACACCAACCAATACATCAATTTCACCCAAACGTAATTGACGCAAAATTTCTATGCGTTCCAAAGTATCAACATCGCTATGAATATATTTTGATTTTATGCTGATGCGCTGCAGATATTTATCCATCTCTTCTGCCATGCGCTTTGTAAGTGTTGTAACTAAAACACGATCGCCTTTTGTTACACGTTTATCAATTTCATCCAACAGATCATCAATCTGATTTACTGATGGGCGAATATCAATCGGCGGCTCTAATAATCCTGTTGGGCGAACAACCTGTTCAACAACTATGCCTCCGCATTTTTCCAATTCAAAATCTCCCGGTGTTGCACTTACAAAAATTGTTTGCCCTGTAATATTTTCAAATTCATGAAAATTTAAAGGGCGGTTATCCAATGCACTTGGCAAACGAAAACCATAATCCACAAGCACTAATTTCCGGCTTCTGTCACCGCCATACATACCGCCAACCTGCGGAATTGTTTGATGGCTTTCATCAATCACACATAAAAAATCTTTTGGAAAATAATCAAGCAAACAAAATGGTCTTGTGCCGGGTTGTCTTCTGTCAAAAAATCTTGAATAATTTTCAATGCCATTACAAAAGCCAAGCTCACGTATCATTTCCAGATCATACTCTACTCTTTCTTTTAAACGTTGCGCTTCAATTAATTTTCCGGTGCTCTTAAAGTATTCAGTTTGCAAACGCATTTCATCCTGTATCTCATACAAAATTGTTTGCATCATATCTTTTGGAGCAAGATATAAGTTGGCAGGAAAGATGGCTGCATTATCCACCTTCGCCATACGTTTGTTTGTCTGTACATCAATCGTTTCAATCGTTTCAATTTCATCGCCAAAAAAAGTAATACGGTAACCAAAATCAACATACGGCAAATTGATATCTATCGTATCACCTTTCACACGAAATGTACCGCGCTTAAACTCAAGCTGAGTTCTGTTATACAAACTATTTACAAGCGAATGCAAAAAACCCTGGCGAGAAATGGTTTGACCTTTTTCAATTCTTACAATGCCATTTTCAAAATCGGTAGGATTGCCCATACCATAAATACAACTCACACTTGCAACAACAATTATATCTCGACGACCAGTGAGTAATTCGCTTGTTGCCTGCAACCGCAGCTTATCTAATTCTTCATTAATACTTAAATCTTTTTCAATGTAAACATCACTCACAGGCATGTAAGCTTCAGGCTGATAATAATCATAATAAGAAACAAAATATCCAACTGCATTATCAGGAAAGAATTGCTTGAACTCTCCATACAATTGCGCCACCAATGTTTTGTTATGGGTTAATACCAATGTTGGTCGCTGCAAATTTTGAATAACATTCGCAATGGTGAATGTTTTGCCACTGCCTGTAACGCCAAGGAGTGTTTGATAATGTTCACCATTTAAAATTCCATCTATTAATTGACTAATGGCTTCCGGCTGATCGCCTGCCGGCTGATATGGAGCAATTAAATTAAAAGGCATGATGCTAAGATAACAAGTAAAACATTTTTATTTTTTTCTATCATTCATTTAACAAAAGAAAAAAATAAACAATATATTTTTTGCAATATTTCAATGCATTAGTTTATTGATATTTTTTAAAGTGCAATTTGAATTTTATACTGTATAAAAATTGCATGGGTTAATATTTTGTTCATCATCAAAATTGGCAAAGTTGTTGCTTAGAGTTGCAAACTTTAAATTATTAATCTCTTAATCATTAAAAAACGAACACCATGAAAAAGCTCCTCTTATCAACAGTAGTTTTATTGGGCGCAATGGGCATTTGCGTTACAAATTTCGGAAGAACAAGTACACACACTCCTTTAACAAATCACAGTTATATTGTAAAGGATACAGTACCCAGTGATACTACAAAACCTATGGATTCTTCTTTTTTACGAATGAAGTAATCAGCGTTAAAATTTTTGGTTAATCGTGTCAGCAAAGCTTTTGTAATTTATTTTACAAGGGCTTTGCCTTTTATTTTATGGATGCTTTTTGTTTAATTTCTAAACCATCCGCGTTTTCTAAAAATACGTACCATCCATAGCGGAATTAAAAGCATTAGCGATACCGCGATCCAAAAACCATATTGAGTATGTATGTACGGTATGGCTTGAAAATTCATGCCAAATATGCCGCCGATAACTGTTGCAGGTGCAAGCAGACACGTAACTATTGCCATCACTTTCATCACTTCATTCATGCGCAGGTTTACTTTGTTTAAATAAAGATCCTGCAGGCTCATCATCATGTCACGATAATTTTCAACAAGATCATTTGCCTGTACGATATGATCGTAAACATCTTTAAAATATTGAATAATTTTTTCATTGATCAAATCACTGTCGCTTCGCATAAAACCATTTATTACTTCGCGAACCGGATTTACACTTCGCTTCAGCACAATTAATTCTTTGCGCAGGTTATTTATTAAAGCCAGTGAACGTATATCACCACGGCGTATGATATCTTCTTCAAGCGTTTCAATATGCTCTCCAAGTTTTTCAAGCACAGAATAATAATTGTCAACAATTATATCAATAAGCGAATAGCATAAATAATCAGCGCCGGCAATTCTTAACTTGCTTCCGGCAACTTTTAATTTTTCCCGCAACGGGTTAAATACATCACGCTCTGCTTCTTCCTGAAAACTTAATACATAATCTTTGCCTAATACAATGCTTATCTGCTCCTGTTCTATGCAATTAGATTTTTCATTAAAATAAAGCATGTTAAGCAAACAGAATAACACATTTTCCAACTCATCCATTTTTGGTCGCTGCCCTACACTTAAAATATCTTCCATCACCAAAGGATGAATATTAAAAGTATTGCAAATTGATTCTACATCGGCCTTTCGCAAGCCGCCGATATTTATCCAGGTAATATGCCCGTTATGTTTAAATTTTTCACATGCCTGTACACTTGTAAATTCAAAACGTTCCACCTGTTTTGAATTATAATCATATACATCTACTTTAATTTCTTCAGGTTCTTTACGCAACGTTTCAGTTGCAGGATTATAACGCCTTGTCTCTCCTGCCGGTTTTTTATAAAACACAGGCATTAATGCTTTGAAATAATTTTTTGCTATCGCCATTGTTTGAACTTAACTTATTAAAATGAAATTAATGAATTTAAAATTCAGCACTGCAGAATAAAATTTATTAACACGCGTTGAAAAAATAAGATTGGAAAATCTGAATGTTTTATTTTGCTTTGAAATTGTAAATACGCATTTTGCTTAAACCATACCATAAAAAAAGAAACACAGAAGCCGGTTGCGATGAAGCAGGCAGAGGTTGCTTTGCAGGACCTGTATGCGCGGCTGCCGTTATCTTACCCAAAAATTTTTATCATCCTGAGCTTAACGACAGCAAACAACTTACAGCGGAGCAACGTGAAATGCTTCGTACTTATATTGAAAAAAAAGCTTTGTATTATGCAGTGGCTATGGTTGATAATGATGAAATTGATATCATAAATATTTTACGCGCTTCTTTTAAAGCCATGCATCTTGCTTTAGAGCAATTGCCCATTGAACCTGCTTTAATTTTAGTTGATGGTAACCGCTTTACTGCATTTAAAAATATAAAACATGAATGCATTATAAAAGGCGATGGCATTTATGCAAGCATTGCTGCGGCAAGTGTGCTGGCAAAAACATGGCGCGATAAATATATGCGTGAACTGCATGAAGAATTTCCGCATTATAACTGGGCGCAAAACAAAGGTTATGGCACACGCGAACATCGCCGCGCTATTGAAGAGCATGGCTTATGCAAATATCATCGCAAAAGTTTTAATATTTTATCTGCGCAATTAGAAATTGTTTATGAGATGGAGGGAATAGCCTGAGCTTCATCATGAAAAAAATCAACTGCTTAAATACATTCAGTTTACTTGCTTCACTTATTTTATTTTCCTCCTGCGGAAAATATATAACCGAAACAGGAAATGCTTCTTATTATGGCAATCAGTTTGTACACAAGCCAATGGCAAACGGAAAAAAATTCAGTCAGCATAAATTAACTGCAGCACATAAAACTTTGCCTTTAGGTACAAAGGTTACTGTTATTAATCTTGCCAATCATCAACGGGTTAAAGTGCATATCACAGATCGCGGACCTTTTGTAAAAGGAAGAATAATTGACCTGAGCAAAAAAGCCGCAAAAAGAATTGATATGATTAACAACGGTGTTGTGCAGGTAGAATTAAAGTACAAAAAGAAAAGATAAATTGCTGCGCAGAATATCTTCATTTGAAAAAAATAATATTTACCGTTACTAATGATCTGAGCTACGATCAACGTATGCAGCGTATTTGCCGCTCACTGGCAAATGCGGGGTATAGTATATTATTGATTGGCAGAAAACTGGATAATTCTGTTGCGCTCAGAGAAAAAAATTTCGATCAAAAAAGATTGCGTTGCTTATTTAATACAGGTTTTTTATTTTATGCTGAATACAACCTGCGTTTGTTTTTTTATTTATTGTTTATACAGATGGATGCCATTTGTGCAATTGATCTTGATACTATTCTTCCATGCTATTTTATTTCTGCATTGCGCAGGAAAAAAAGAATATACGATGCACATGAATTGTTTACAGAAATGAAAGAAGTAATTACAAGGGCTTCTGTAAAAAAAACCTGGATGCGTATAGAAAAATTTGCAGTTCCAAAATTTAAATTTGGATATACCGTAAGCTATTCAATAGCAGAAGAATTTAAAAGAAGATATAATGTTTCTTACGAAGTTATATGCAATATGTCTGTAAAAAAAGATATGTTACAAAGTCCGGAGACTTTGCGCATATCACTGCGAAGTCTGGAGACTTCGCAGAGCGAAAAAATCATTTTGTACCAGGGCGCAGTAAATGAAGCAAGAGGTTTGGAAAATCTTGTTGAAGCAATGAAACAGGTTGATGCAATACTTCATATTTATGGCAATGGAAATTTGTATAAAGAGATAGAAAACCTGATTGAAAAAAATGATCTGCAAAACAAAATAATATTACACGGACAAGTTCTTCCAGAAGCATTGCAGGCAATAACACAGCAGGCATATATTGGAATTAATTTAGTTGAACCAATTGGATTAAATCAGCTCTATTCGCTTGCCAATAAATTTTTTGATTATATACATGCAAGCGTTCCGCAGATAACAATGAATTTTCCTGAATACAAAAGAATGAATGATGAGTTTGAAGTTGCTGTGCTTATAGATACGGTTGATGAAAATGAAATTGCTGCTGCACTCAACCTTTTATTGCATAATGCTGTTTTATATAATAAGCTTCAGCAGAATTGCAAAGAAGCGCGTGAAAAATTTAACTGGCAACAGGAAGAAAAAAAACTCATTACATTGTATAAAAACATATTTGCTGATTAATGCTGCTGATCTATACACCATATATTACAACCCGCATTGAATATATCATGCAATATGTTTTTGGAGAAAGACTTGGCATTGAATATCTGATTACAAATAATAAAGAACAATACCATAACAATAATGAAGTTTTAAAAATTATTTATGCCGGAGAACGTTTGGATGAAGGCTTATATTTTTTTGCAGAAAAATTGTTATTTGAAAATGATATAAAGGAAATTGAATTGAATGAAGGCGCTTATAAAAACATAAAAACAATATTTTCTCATACGGAAAATACTGCATTAAACTTCGATGTATTTGCTGCAATATTTTACCTTTTAAGCCGCTATGAAGAATACTTAAATAAACCTTTGGCTGAACACGGAAATTATGACTATAAAAACAGCATCCTGCATAAACTAAACGTTTTAGATACACCTGTTGTTGAGCAATGGATTGAAATTTTGAAAGATGTTTTACGTAAAAATTCGTCTTCATTACAATTTAAAAATCACAAACCAAAATTTGGGTTGAGTTTCGATATTGATGTTGCTTACGCATATAAAGCCCGCAGCTTTGCAAGAACTGCAGGCGGCATATTTAAAAAAGTTGCTGCATTAAATTTCAGTGAAGCAAAAAATCAATTACTTACTTTAATGAATAAGAAAGAAGACATGTTTGACACGTACGATTATATTTTCTCATCAATAAAAAATAAAAAACCTGTTTTCTTTTTTGATATGGGCTTGTATGGAAAGTTTGATAAAAATCCATCGTGGAAAAACAAAAAATTCCGAAAACTAATTAAAAATATTTCCGAAAAAGCGGTTCTTGGTTTGCATCCTTCTTACGCATCAAATAAAAACAAAAATTTATTAGCCATAGAAAAAAACAAGCTTGAACAAATAACCGGAAACTCAATCGCAGCAAGCCGTCAGCATTATTTAAAATTAAAATTTCCATACACGTACAATTGTCTCATTGAAAATAATATTAAAGAAGACTTTACGATGGGATATTATTATACTTATGGTTTTCGTGCGGGCACTTGCAATTCGTTTTTGTTTTTTGATCTGATAAAAAATGAAGCAACTGCGCTCCGCCTCTACCCTTTCGCATATATGGATGGCAGTTTAAATGATGTTTTAAAAATGAATATTGAGCAAGCTAAAAAAACCGTTTCAAAACTTATTGATACTACAAATACATATAATGGAATTTTTATTCCGCTTTGGCACAATTCCACTTTATGTAATTGCAATGAATGGAAAGGATGGCGTGAAGTTTTTGAACACACGATAAAAGAAATTGAAAATAAAAATTTCGAAAATTTATTTAACTGATTGGAAAAACATCTTCATATTATTTCTCTTAATGTGCCTTACCCGGCTGATTACGGCGGTGTATATGATCTGTTTTATAAGCTGCCTGCCTTGCAGCAACAAGCTGTAAAAATTCATTTGCATTGTTTTGATAAAAACCGTGGCGAACAACCGGAGCTAAATAAATATTGTGAAGAAGTTTTTTATTACCAGCGAAACACTGGTCATAAAGGTCTGTCATCGCATCTCCCATATATTGTTGCCAGCAGAAGTAATAAAGATCTAACAGAACGTTTGCTGCAGGATGATTACCCGGTTTTAATGGAAGGCGTTCATTGCACATATATTACAAACGATAAAAGATTTGAACACCGAAAAATGTTTGTACGTATTCACAACGTGGAGAATGAATATTATAAACAGCTTTATACATTTTCTCATAAAATAAAAAACAAGCTCTATTACTGGCTTGAAGCAACCCGCTTGTATAACTATGAAAAAAAGTTAGTAAAACAAGCCACCGCATTTTGGGCTGTTGCAAAACAAGATGCGGATTATTACCGTACTGAATTTAATTGTTCTGATATTGATTACCTGCCGTTATTTATTCCGGAATGGATAATGAAGGCACAACAGGGAATGGGAACATATTGCCTGTATCATGGCAATCTTGAAGTGGAAGAAAATGAATTCGCTGTTTTATGGTTGTTGAAAAATGTTTTTAAAAATTTGGAAATTCCTTTTGTTGTTGCAGGAAAAAATCCATCAAAAAAAATTACTGCGATAATAGAAAAAAATAAACAGACATGCCTTGTTGCTGACCCTGATGAAAAGCAAATGCAGGATATAATTGCAAAAGCACATATTCATGTTTTGCCTTCATTTAATAATACAGGTATTAAAATAAAACTGCTGAATGCTTTATACAACGGAAGGCATTGCGTTGTAAATGACGCGATGATCACCGGAACGGCTTTGAATGAAATGTGCCACATTGTAAACAGCGCTGATGAATTTAA
>JBDTLW010000055.1:0-8045 GCA_039934575.1 Parafilimonas sp.
TGTGCGCACCCGTTTCTTCAATTTTTGAAGCATCCAGCGCATTTAAATTTTGAAGTTGCATAAGGGCAGCATTTACCGGCGGCGATAAATATGAAATAAGCGAAACAATAACCTGCATTAAAACAGCTACTACTATATACTTCATTATTATTTCATAATTAATTTTCTTGTGCACTCTTTTAATCATGGAATGCAAAAAATAAGCCGCCAGCAAAATAAATACTAATGATAAAGGATAGGTGACAAACTCAAAATCCCTGGTTTGGTTTAGCAATACTGTTATAAGGGAGGTGATAATAATGGCTGCAAAAGCAACAAAATATTTTATAATGCCTGTTTGGATGAATATATCTTTTTTAAATTGTACTTCGCGCTCTGTATTAAAAATCAGTATGATTAAACCAAGAATCGCCAATACTATTCTTGATCCAATACCAAAAGGAATAAAAATTAATTGTACCGAATACACGTAAAAGAAAAAGCAAACCTGTATTACGATTTTGCCTAAAATTTTAAGCGGATACAATTTTTCGGTAATACTCATCGTGCTTTTTTACCATTGCCTGTATGGTATAATCTTTAACTGCATTATAAGCTTCATTGCCAACTGCGCATTGCAATTGTTTATGGGGTAACACATGCATTAATTTTTCTGCAAGATTTTTATAATCGCCCGGTGTAAATAAAAAGCCAGATACATCATCTGTTATGATAGTAGAAAACGCAGGTATATTTGTAGCAATAACAGGCAATTTCATAAACATCTTTTCAAGCAATGCAACGCTTAAGCCTTCATATAGCGAGCTAAAAACACCAACATCAGTTATTGCCAGCAACTCATTAATGTTACCGATATTTCCTAAAAAGTAAACGGATTGACTTAAGTTATTTTCTTTTACAAATTGCTCTCCCTGCGTTTTTGCCTCTCCATCTCCAGCCAAACAAAGCTTAGCATTCGAAATATGTTGCGCAACAATTTGCCATGCTTTCAGCAGAGTAAGATGATCTTTTTGCGCTGCATCAAATCTTGCAACATAAGAAACAATTATATCATTATCAACGAAGCCAAAATCTGATTTTTTTATTTGAGTCCGCAAATGAAAATCAAACTTTTTATCATCAACACCATTCATGATGCATCTTATTTCAGAAGCCTTATTTGTAAAATACTGCAAACAAATTTGCTGTAGCTGCTTTGAGACAGTAACAAGATGTGCATGATTAATATTAATGGAGTAAGCTTCTGCCTTTATAGTAAAATTGTTTTTAAATCCTTTGTTAGTATAATAAAGCCCCGCTGTGTGAATTGTATGAAAATGGAAACATTTGCAGCGAGAAAATTTTATACTTGCAGAAGCTATAAAAAGCAATTGATATAAAAAATGTGTATGTACAACATCAGGTTGTATCTTCTTTAAAACCTTATTAAATCTTAACGCGATAAACGGCGCAAAAAAAATGCTGGAAGGCGTAACTAAATTTTTAGAATTAAACGGCAAAGCATGCAATTGAATACTTTTATTCAACATTGCAGCCTGGTTGTTTTTATTATTTGAAAAAGCAATTATATGCACTTCATATTGTTTGCTGTCTAATCCATTGGCAACATTTAATAAAACTTTTTCCCTTCCGCCAAAGTCTAAACTTTCTATAACCAAAGCAATTTTTATTTTATAAAAAGAAGCCACGCTAATTCAATTCTTTTTTTGCCTTAAAATTATTGAGTGTGATAAAGGGATTGATGAATAACAATTTTTGAAAAGCAAGCAGCTTTATGTGCAACGTATTCTCTTTGCTTTTAATAATGCTTAACATGGCAAGCGAATAATATTTATTAAAAGTTGCCTTTAGTGCAGTGGGTTTAAATAAACCGTTTTTTTTATTTTTATTTAAAAGATCTTTCTTCCAGTAAGTAAAGCCATTAATTTCTTTGCCTGAAGTTTTTTCATACCAAAGCCCGGCAAGAAACTTTAAATGATAACTTAAGAAATTTTCAGCAAACCCAAACGATGATACATTATTTTCAACTGCCGATTGCAACGCTTTGTATTGTTCCTGCTTTTTAGAAATGGTAATATTGTTTCCATGCCATCGGTAATACAATAAAAAATCAGGAAGATTTTCTACCGAAAATTTTTCTGCTACACGAATCCACAGTTCATAATCTTCTGCTGGTACAAGCGATTGCTGGAATACATCAATTGTGTTATAAATATCTTTACGCATCATAACAGTTGGATGGCAAAACGGGCAATAAAATAATAATTCCGCTTTTATGTTTTCATCGTGTTGCGGAAATTTTAGCCTGCCTGTTTTATTTCCGTTTTCATCAATCATAATATAATTAGCGCCGCACATAGCAACATTGCTGTTAGCTTCAAGATATTGCAATTGCATTGATATTCTTTCCGCAACAGAAATATCGTCTGCATCCATGCGTGCAATATATTTTCCGCGTGCAATGTGTATTCCTTTATTAAGCGTTGAAGCAATACCAAAATTTTTTTCATTAAGTAACAATACAATTCTTGCATCTTCCAACGATAACTTTTTTAAAATTGCGTTCGTATTATCTGTTGAGCAATCATCAATTGTTATTATTTCAAGATTTGTATAAGATTGCTCCATGATAGAACGAACAGCAGCTTCCACAAATTTTCCAGCATTAAAACAAGGAATTACCACAGAAACCAATGGCGTAGCTTCTTTCATGCTTTAAGACCAACGTTTTGCCTGATGAAATTTATTTCTTTATCATAATCAAATTCATCGTTTAAGTATTTCTTAAATGATGATTCCTGCTGTTGTATTTCCTGTTTATCAAATAATATTTTTAAGAGTTGTTCAAAAGTGTTTGCAACAATTTCATCCTTTGTTATTAAGCCATAATCAAAATATAATTCCCTGCTTTTTGATTTATAAATTTCAAGATCAAAAGGATAGAAAACTATTTTTTTATTTAATAAAGCATAATCAAAAAATATGGAAGAATAATCTGTAACAAGTATTGTTGAGTACGGAAGTAACGGATACATATCAAGATTATTATTCAGCAAAAGCAGGTTTGAATAACCGGAAATATCTTCTGTAAAAATTGTATTGATGTGCAACTTTAAAATAAATACAGCATTGTGTTCTGCACATGTTTTATTCAATAATTTAAAATCGGGTATCGCTTCATCAATAAAATTTGGATTGTCATCGCGCCATGTAGGCATATAAATAATTACTTCATTAAACTTTTTTAAATTATTGATCACATCTGAAAACATTGCATTTTCTGTATTTTCAATGTGATTTTTTAGCTCTTGCGCATTCCAGGCAAAAGGCATCAGTCTTGGATATTGGCCAACAAAAATTTTTTCTTCCGGTAATCTGAATGCACTGCTAAAAATTTTTTTAAGCTGATGCGATGTTGTAAGCACTGCATCATTTCTTCTTATCAGTTCCGGAGAACTGCAAAATCTTTTCCATTTTTCGCTGAAATTTTTTGGATGATACAAATAACTTAAAGGCCCATGATGCACATCGTATTCAATTTTTTTTAGCGGGATGCCATGCCATAAATTAAACCTGAATGCGCCGCCTGTAAATGCGGCATTGCAAATTGTATTTATATAACTGCTGTATATAAAAGCACCTGCTGTAAGCGATAATTTTTTTGCAGTTGCCGAGCTTGTATTAAATGCTTTAAAACCATTGCTGCGTAAGCCTTTCACTGTTTCGTCAGAACTGCTTATCCATATATGTTGTACATCTTTACAGTGTTTATTTGCATACAAAAAAAGATATTTTGAATTGTCTATAAACCTGCCGTTCAAACTACTATATAACCATAACTTTTTTTTTCTTGGAATAAGATAGCAGAGATAATAAGTAATGTAAACGAATGTTGATTTAATTGCCTTCAGCACAAATAAAAAATCTTATAAAACTTTAACGGGTTTAAATAATTTAAATTTATAAGCGCCCCAAAGCCTTATGCCACATACTACGGATTCTGTAATAATAAGCATACCGGCAACAGTGAAAATTGTAAGGTTGTGTGTGAGCACTAAAAATATTAATCCGCATAAATGAAAGATGGAGGAACTGATGACAGAGTTGTTGGTAAATTTTGGATAGCCCATTGCACCCAAAAAAGGATAGCCGAGCAGTATGGAAGGAATGATTGCCAAACAGGCAATTAATAAAAGCTGCAATACAATAATGCTTTCGCTGCTTCTTATTTTATATACAAGATAAATAATGTCTTTTGTATCAACCAACAATGCAGCAATTAAAACGGTGTTTGCAATGGTTATAAACCAGAAGATTTTTTTAAAGGCCTGTACATTTTTTGTTTTTGTCATGTACGGGTATAAACTGTTGTTAACAGGAGAATATGCATTTTGAATAGCGATAAAAATTTTTTCGGCAGCGCTGTAATAGCCAACCATAGTATTGGTTCCAAATAGGCCAAGCGTGAATACATTACTGATGGTGTACACAGAAACAGAGATGCGTGAAAGAAAATATTGCGAGCTGTCTTTTAGAGAATGTGTTATTTCTTTAAATGTTGGAACAGAATATTTTATTTTAAAAATTCTTGAAACAATTACAATACTTATGATGCCGGAAAGTATAGTACCAATTGAATTAATTATCGGCACCAACAAATAATCGCTGCTTGACTTTACTAATAAAAAAATGGGACCAAGCGCAAGTACACGCGTTATAATAGTAATGATGGTAATAAACTTCATCTTTTCCATGCCCATAAAAAACCAAACAGGAAATAAAACATTTCCAATAACCAAACCATAGGTACAGATGTATAAAGTTTTCTCAGATGAAAATTTATCAAAAGAAAAAATAACCACCGCAATTACTGCAAAACCTATTATTAATAAGAGCAGTTTTGAAAACATAACGCGGTTAAAAATGTCGGAGAGTTTATTTGTATCATTCCGGTTTTCTGCAATAAGTTTTGTTGCGGAAAGATTATAACCAAAATCTGTAAATACAATAAAGTATTGAATGAACGCGCTTGCAAAATTTATCAACCCATATTTTTCAACACTTAATGTGCGGAATAAATAAGGAACAGTAAGCAACGGCAATGCATAATTTACGCCTTGCAAAACAACAAGTGAAAAAAAATTACCAACAAGCGGATGCTTTAATTTTTTTAGCACAGCTATTTATTAGGAAGAGAGGAGTGTTTTAAGCATGGTGGTGGAAATTTCTTTTGTACGCTGCAAGTAAACTACATCGCAATGTGGTTTAAGAAAATCAAATTTTGTTGCCCAGTCATCACCCATTACAAAAACATCAACATTATACCTTTTTACATCCTGCAGCTTTTGCTCCCAGTTTTCTTCAGGTATTATTTCATCAACATATTTTATTGCCTGCAATAATGATTTTCTTTTTTCAAAATCAAACACACATTTCTTTCCCTTTATTTCGTTAAACTCATCTGTTGATAATCCCACAATAAGTCTGTCTCCAAATTCTTTTGCACGGCGCAAAATTTCAATGTGGCCATAATGCAACAAATCAAACGTGCCGTATGTTAGTACGCTTTTCATTCTTTAAGATTTGCAAATATTCTTTTCATAATTAAAAAAATACATATTAAAATGCCACAAATAATTCCACCAACAATTAAAGAAATAAGCTTACCGGGTTTCTCCATTACAAGGGGCATCTGCGGTTCATCAACAATTTGATATAATGGGGTTTCTTTTTGCAAAGTGATTTTTGCAATTTCAAGATTCTGAAGTACCTGACCGTATGCCTGCCCCAAAGCAGTGGCGCTTACCTGGCTTTGTGTTGCGCCGGAACGCTGCACCTGATAAGCCGGATTCAAATTAAAAGTTACATCTGTTTGCGCTGCGGCGGTGGTAATGGTATGTCCTAATAAATCATGCAAACTGTCAGCTTCGTGCCGCAACATTTTTAAATTTTGTTGTGCTACGCTGGTTTTTGTATCAATATAAAATGCGGAGGTAACATCAACCAAATATGTTGTAAGGTAATAAGAGAAAATTTCACTGTTTGATGTAGTGACAACAGTATAAATGCTTTTATCCTTATCCGGAATTGATACGTCTAAATAATCTTTTTGAATGCCACCATAAATTTCTCTGAACAGGCTATCCTGTACCATGCTCATTTGCGAAAGTGAATCAGGAAAGGGATAAACTTTATTAAGTCTTGCGTCATCTTTCCATCCTTCAGGCATTTTTTTAGCAACGCAAAAAATATTTAATAAAGATTGATTACTGCCAACAGGTTTTTTTAGTAATGCCTGCTGCACCATTCTGCGCGATTGCATTAATGCAATAATATTATTACCTGTAAATACATCATTATTGCCGCTGCTTAAATCCAAACCAAACTGGCTTGCAAGACCCAAAATGCCCGAACCGTTTTCGTTTGTATTGGCGAGGATAAAACTTAAAGAAGCTTCATATTTTGGTTTTGAAAACAGTGCATACATTAAACCGCATACGCCCCCAATAAGGCCAACAATTAAAATGATCCAGAATTTGGATAGAAGAAACGTGAACCAGTCTTTAATAATTATTAAAATCTCTTTTAATGATATTTCATCTTTATCAGCCATTCAAAAAAATTAATAATTCAATATAATTTTAAAGTTATAAACGTAAGATAGCAATAACTACCCCAGCCAATGAAGCTACTGCGCTGGCAATACCAATAAATTCGCCTGTTGACATATGTAGTTTTGGTACTTTTGCAGGCACAACTATTTCGGCGCCAGGCTTTAAAGAAGGATTGTTTCTCAAAAATAAAAAACCTCGTGTAGTAGCAGCTTTGCCATTTGCATATACAACATATGTTTTGCTTCTTTTTCCATTTTCTGCAATACCGCCTGCAGCAGAAATATAATCCCTTAGTGTGTATTTTCTATCGTACGGAATTTGTGTTGGGAATAAAACGCTACCGCTTATTTTAACCTGTGCATTATATTTTGGAACAATCAGTTCATCGCCCGAAACCAATACCACATCTTCCGGAGAACCAGGCTGGGTAAGTATTTTAGAAATGTTTAGCGGAATCTGGTCAAAATCTTTTTTCAAATCCTGTTGCACAAAACCGGTTGAATCGTTTAGCTGTTGTTGAATATTTGAAATAATCTGCTGCTTTGCCTCGTTCGTTTTATCATCAAGATTGTATCGTTTAATATAAGCACCTTCCATGTAAGCTTCTGGCGTAAATCCGCCGGCGCGTTTTATAATGTCGCTTACGCGTTCCTCGCGTTTCTCTAATACATACGGACCCGGATATTGCAACTGTCCTGAAACAGTGATAGATTGAAATGCAAGAAAACCAGGTTTCCGTTTTATCGTTATCAGGTCTGAAGGTTCTAATGAAATATTATTTTGCAGCGATGAAAGATCGCTGAGATTTTTAATTTCAATAATTGTACTTGCTCTTACATCCTGCGCGGTAAGCGTATCTCGTTTTATTAATCTTGCTACTTCAATTCTTTGCGGAAAAGCTGCATCTGTAAAACCGCCAGCTTGCAGAATAACATCTTTTAATGTTAAACTATCCCTGTAATCGTAATATCCCGGATTTCTTATTTCACCCAAAACAGAAACATAATATTTGTCTCTCAGATCAAATATGGATGTTATTACAACTGAATCCTCGCGCTTTAATAAAATGCTTTTTTCCTCTATAGTATCAGATGGATTAAAAGACACCATTTCTTTGGTAAGATTATTTTTCAGCCTGAATATTTGCGCCCGTTGCATAAACGCATCTTCTCTTAAACCATCGGCTTTATCAATAAGATTTTTTAAAGTCATGGCACTATCTAATTCATAAATACCCGGCCTGAAAACAGCACCGGTTAAACTTATTCTGTTGGTAAACCTGTTTAATACTTTACTTACAATTACACTATCGCCAGCCTGCATTTTATATGCATCAAAATTTGCGGCGCTTACATCTTTTACACTTAAATCTTTACCTGTAAACTGAACAATTTTTACAGAAGATGTATAAGCACTGTCTGTAAATCCAGA
>JBDTLW010000056.1:0-8005 GCA_039934575.1 Parafilimonas sp.
TGCCTACATATTGAAGATTAGCTTCGGTAATTACTGCCCTGTGAATTTTCGATTTCAATATTTGTATTTCCATTGCGGGCGCAAAATTAATGAACTTAATTTTATCAACACATTCTTACTTCTATTCTGGCTAATTTTCCAGCTTTCTCACTTTCCTTCTTCCGGTCTTTCCTACTTCTTTAAGTTTGCAAAGCATGGATTATGGCTTAACCTTAAAACGCATTATTTCAAGTCAGTATTTATATAAAGGCTTACGTATAACTGCTGCGGTAATTGTGCCTGCACTTATCCTGTATCATTATAATATTTTGGCTATAACTACAGCAATACCGCTTGGGGCATTGGTGGTTAGTTTAACAGATAATCCAGGTCCGTTTCATCATCGCCGCAATGCATTACTTATTGCAATCTGCATTAATTTCCTGGTAGTTGTTCTTACCATATTCATAAACCATAATCCATGGTTTATTGTACCGGCAATTATTGTGTTTGGAATATTCTTTACCATGATTGGTATTTATGGTAACCGTGCAAATTCAATTGGGTTAATTGCCTTGTTTGTTTTTATTTTTAATATTGACAGTAAGGCAAGTTTTAGTAATGCCTGGCTTAATGGTCTATTATTTACTGCCGGCGGTTTATGGTATTTTGTTATGAGTATGTTGCTGCATACACTTCGTCCTTACCGGTATATACAACAGCAAATGGGCGAGAGTATTTCTGCACTTGCAGAATATATGCAAAGCATTTCAGAGCTTTTAAAACCGCAAAAGAATTATAGGGAAGAATTTAGTGATTTAGGAAAACGACAAATCATCATCATACAACAACAGGATAGTTTGCGTGAAGTTTTGCTTGATACCAGACAGATGGTAATTGATTCTACCGTGAAAGGAAGAACGCTGATGATGATGTTTTTAGATAACATTGATCTGTTTGAACAAATACTTACACTGCACCAGGATTACAGCGAATTTCTGGGAGTTTTTAAAGATGATGAAATTATAAAACAACTGAATGATCTTGTTGAAGCTTATACAACTGAATTGAAAGCAATTGGTTTAGCTGTTCAATACAACGAATCATCAAACAGCAATAATGATATTGATGAATTATTGAAAAATTTATTTACTATTTTTTCTGCAGAAAGAAAACGAAGTCTTAGTAAAACCACGCTGACATTGTTTATCCGGCTGCGGCAGATTGTGTATGCCGTGCAGGATATTGGCGAACGGATTAAACGGCTTCATCGCTACACACGTTATGATAAAAAAATAAGCCGCCAGTATCAGCGTGATAATAATTCTGAAATGATCGTGCAGCCAAGAGAAATATCACCACAATTATTCATTGAAAACCTCACACTAAAATCAGGGCATTTCAGGCATGCTATACGTATAACACTTGCCATGCTGAGCGGGTATGTTTGTTCTTTACTTTTTCCTGTTGGTCATGGTTATTGGATATTATTAACCATCGTTACTATTTTAAAACCGGCGTACAGTATTTCAAGAACAAGAAATGCACAACGTCTTTTGGGAACTGTAACCGGCGTTGTAACTGCATTTATATTTTTATATTTTGTAACCAACAGCACGCTTGCATTTTTTGTGATGCTGGTAACCATGATAGTTGCTTACAGTTTGCTCAGTATAAATTATTATATCAGCTCAACCTGTATTACCATTTTTGTTTTAATAAGTATTCATTTATTAAACAGCTCCAATTTTACGTCTATTATTAAAGACAGAATGATTGATACTGCAGCCGGTTGTGTAATTGCATTTTTAATATCATTATTTGTTTTACCATTTTGGCAATACGAACAAATTGGTGAATTAATTAAAAAAGCGCTTATAGCAAACAGGAATTATTTTAATGTTGTTTGTATCCCATTAACAAAAAAGAATGCTGATGAAACAATATATTCATCAACAAGAAAAGATGTATTTGTTGCGCTGGCAAATCTTAGCGACAGCTTTCAAAAAATGTTGTCTGAACCAAAACGTGTAAAAGAAAAAACAAGTTATTACCAACAGTTTGTTGCAAGCAATCAAATGCTTGTTGCGCAAATTGCCACGCTTTCTTCTTTTATAAAAAACCTGAAAATAAATTATCCTTCAACAGATTTTGAACCAATAATAAATAACATAAATAATAAATTTAAATCTGCTTTAAATATTGTTGAAGACAAACCTGCTAAAAAAAATACAGTAAACAAAAGCGTTCCGCTATTTAATAAAGTACAAATGCTTTTTCAACAACGACAAAATGAAATTGAACATGGTTTAAATGATACACAAACTGAGGCGAGAATTACACTGCGCCACATAAAAAGTATAACTGATGAATTTGAATTAATTGATAGTATTGTAATGGATGAAATAAAAATTGCTCAGCGTATAGTAAGCAATAAAAAAGCCGGCATATAACCGGCTCCTAATAATGTTGGCAATTGCAACGCTAATTAGCAGTATCGCTGTTCAGCCATTTTTTAAGGTCATCAACTGTTTTACCTGTTTTATTTTGAACTCTTCCCCAAAATTCATCATCTTTTCCTTCTTCATGCTTAAGATCATCATCGGTAAGATCAGCGTAAGCCTGTTTTAATTTTCCTTTCAAAATATTCCACTTGCCTTTTACTTCTAAATTTTCCATACAATAAATTTTTTTGGTTAACAATACAATTAATATTTCCAGAATTGTACCAAAAAGCAAAGTGATAATTTTTTAACTTATACTTTTTCTATAAATATATCTGCGGGATGTAATTAAAACTTTATTTCTTCTTCCTGTGAATCGAAGAAATGAAATTCAGTTATATAATAATCAGAATTACGTTTCAAGCGTATGCGTGTTTTATACTTGCGGTTCCATTTCCACGCAATAGAAAATATCCCTTTTGTAAGATGAGAATATAAAATAGGGTGAACCGAAATTGTAAGATTTTTATGTTGATGTGTAACAAGATAATTAAGGCGATTTTCTATTTCATCAATCAATAATAATGTAGGAGAAACTTTGCCGGTGCCATTACAACTTGGGCATATTTCAGATGTATTGATGTTTACTTCAGGTCGCATGCGTTGCCTTGTAATTTGCATCAACCCAAATTTAGAGATAGGCAGTACAGCATGTTTTGCCCTGTCAAGACGCATAAAGCCATCCATTGCGTCCTGTAGTTTTCGTTTATTATCGGGCAGCTTCATATCAATAAAATCAACTACAATAATTCCGCCTATATCTCTTAACCGTAATTGTCTTGCAATCTCTTCAGCAGCTTCAAGATTTGTTGCCAGTGCATTTTCTTCCTGGTTATTACTTACACTTTTATACCCGCTGTTTACATCAATTACATGCAGTGCTTCTGTATGTTCAATTATTAAATATGCACCGCTTGGCAGATTCACTGTTTTACCAAATGCGGCTTTCACCTGTTTGGTAACTCCAAACTGATCAAAAATGGGAATGCCATTCAAATGACTGGTAACTATATCTGCTTTTTCAGGCGCAATTTTTTGTATGTAAGAGCGTGTATCGTTATATACGTTCCTGTCGTTAATTACAATCTTATTAAAGTCTTCGGTTAAAAGATCGCGTAATATGCTTGTTGTTTTATCCTGTTCACTTAAAATTTTTGCCGGTGCAGAAGCGCCCTTCAGATTTTCCTGAATTGATTTCCACGTGTTAATAAGTTGGGTAAGGTCTTCATGCAATTCAGCAGTTTTTTTGCCTTCAGCAGCAGTGCGTACAATTACTCCAAGATTTTTTGGTTTGATGGCATCAATAATTTTCTGCAGTCTTTTTCTTTCTTCTGCACTGTGAATTTTTTTTGATACAGCTATAATATCATTAAAAGGTGTAATTACTACAAATCTTCCTGGCAATGATATTTCGCAGCTTAATCTTGGTCCTTTTGCAGCAATCGGTTCTTTCAATATCTGCACCAGTATTTCCGGTTTGCTTTTTATTACATCATTTATTTTACCGGTTTTTACAATCTCAGGTTCGGGATGAAAATTTGAAAAATCCAATGTCTCATCAGATTTTTCCTGCATGGCCATTTGTGTGAACTTCAAAATAGAACGCACATACGGACTTAGATCAGTATAATGAAGAAAAGCATCTTTTTCAAAACCAACATCTACAAAAGCGGCATTTAAACCGGGAATCAGTTTTTTTACTTTACCAAGATACAAATCACCAACAGCAAATTTTGCATCTGCTTTTTCATTATGCAGTTCTACCAGTTTTTTATTTTCCAGTAACGCAATTTCAACGCCGTTAGTGGTGGCGTTAATTATCATCTCTTTGTTCACAAATCAAGCTTTAATACCATAAATAAATATCAAATGCAGGCACAGCAATCAAAGTGCAATGCACTATTAAAAAAAGGAAGGAAAGGTAAGGCAGAGGAAAGGGTAATGTAAACCGGCGTATGCCATAAACATAACATTCGCCGGTTATCAAATTTATCTGTTTTTCTTTTTATGGCGATTTTTTCTTAATCTTTTTTTTCGCTTATGTGTTGCTATTTTATGACGTTTTCTTTTTTTACCACAAGGCATACTTGAATAAATTTTGTTTATAGTGAATATTATTGCAATGATTTAATTCTTTCCTCAATATCTTTTTTTGTTTGCGGAATCTGTATATAATTTAAAGCATCTTTATACCATTTTACCGCTTCCGTTTTATTACCCATCCTTTCATAAGTTCCGGCAAGATTTAAAACAGCTTCCATATTACCCGGCTGTTTTTTTACTACCGTTAAAAACCGCTCAACAGCTTTATCATACTGACCGCTTTGAACACCGCCGAGACCAAGCATCATTTGCGCGTACATATTGTCAGTATCTTTATCTGCAATCTCTTTTATGGCAAGAATGCCCTGCATCGGATTATCAGAAATGTTACCAAACATATAACAAGCTCCCAGTCCGATCTTAGAAGAATCATTACCAGGATTAAGTATAAGCGCCTTATCAAATAACTCTTTAGCTTGTGTTGCTAACCACTTCTGCATAGATACATCTGGTGATGCCATCATGTTATCTAACAACAAATGGGCTGCGAAGGTGAGGTTTTTTTCAGAATTTTCCAACTTAGCTGCTTCGCCCGCATAATATGCTCCAATTTCTTCACGATGCAGGCTATCCATCCAATAAGAAGCAAGCTGATGATCAATTTGAATTTGCTGGTTATGCACGTCGCCTCTTACAACGCTGTTCTCAAGCTGCGTAAGTTTTTGCACCTGCTGGGCATTAAGATTTGCCTTATATTTCGTAATTACATCTTCTGTAGTAAGTGTGGCTGGCGTCCCTGATTCAGCAGCAGGCGAAGCGGGTTTCTTTGGACCAATGGTATTACCAAAAAAATATAAACCAGCCAGTAATAAAATGCCGGTAAAAATTAAAGCTAATTGTTGTTTTCTCACGAAAAATTATTAAGCAGCAAATCTACTGCACAGTCTGCATTTGCTTTACTTCATTCATAAATTCTTTTGAAGGCTTAAATGCAGGGATGTAATGTTCGGGGATATGAACGGCAATATTTTTTTTAATATTACGTCCGATTTTAGCAGCTCTTTTTTTGGTAATGAAACTTCCAAAGCCTCTTATATAAATATTTTCTCCTTTGGCAATGTTCCCTTTTATCTCTTTAATTAATGTTTCTACGGTTACCAGTACGTCTACTTTTGGGATGCCTGTTTTATCTGATATGTTATTGATAAGATCAGATTTGCGCATGGTTATTTTTTTTAAGATGAATGAAAAAGCAACCCTAAATGTAAAACAATTCAATTAGAAAAGAAAAGAAAGTAAACCAAAAAAAAAAAATTACAAAAAAGGGAATAGCCTACATATCATTATCTGCAACAGAAATGCTTGCTATTGTTCATTGCCTTGTATTACTTTTGCGCCTTTAAAAAAATTTGAGTAAGTAATGATTAGTGCAAGAAATATAACCCTGGCATACGGAAAACGTATTTTATTTGATGAAGTAAACCTGAGTTTTATAAAAGGAAATTGCTATGGCATTATTGGTGCCAATGGCGCAGGGAAATCTACTTTTTTAAAAATACTGAGTGGCGAAATAGAGCCAAATAAAGGTGTTGTTGAAATTACGCCTGGCGAACGGATGGCGGTACTGAATCAAAATCAATTTGAATTTGATAAACAAACAGTTTTAAATACGGTGCTGATGGGCCATGGAAAACTATGGAAGATGATGCATGAGCGCGAAACCATTTATGCAAAAGCAGATTTTGATGAAGAAGATGGAATGCGCGCTGCAGAGCTGGAAGCAGATTTTGGTGAGATAGGTGGCTATGTAGCCGAAAGCGATGCCGCAAGTTTTTTAAGCAGTTTAGGTGTAGTGGAAGAATATCACAGCAGTTTAATGCAGGATATTCCCGGTAATTTAAAATTGCGTGTATTGCTTGCTCAGGCTTTGTTTGGCAACCCCGATATTTTATTATTAGATGAGCCTACCAATGGTTTAGATATTGAAACAATCGGCTGGCTTGAAAACTTTTTAGCAGATTATCAAAATATAGTTTTGGTAGTAAGCCATGACCGTCACTTTTTAGATGCAGTATGTACGCATGTTGCAGATGTTGACAGGCATAAAATAAAAATATTTACAGGCAATTATACATTCTGGTATGAAAGCTCTCAGTTAATGAGTCGCCAGATAAATGATAAGAATAAAAAAACTGAAGATAAGCGTGCTGCGCTGTTAGAATTCATTGCGCGGTTTTCTGCAAATGCATCTAAAAGTAAACAGGCAACTTCAAGAAAAAAAGCGCTGGAGAAATTAACCATCGAACAAATTGAACCCAGCAACAGGCGTTATCCCGGCATTATTTTTCAACCATTGCGTGATGTAGGTAATCAAATTTTAAATGTTGAAAATTTAAGTAAAAGTATTGATGGCAGAAAGCTGTTCAACAAAGTAACCTTCAGTATAAATAAAGGAGAAAAGATCGCTTTATTAAGTAAAGATCCTTTGGCTGTTACCAGTTTTTTTGAAATTATAAATGGTGATGAAAAAGCCGATACCGGAAAATTTGAATGGGGCACAACTATTACAAAAGCTTATTTGCCTTTGGAGAATAATGAATTTTTTGTTGAAGGATTAACCTTGCTTGAATGGCTGCGTCAATATGTTCCGCCGCATGTAACAGAAGCTGATGAACCTTTTCTAAGAGGGTTTTTAGGCAAGATGTTATTTAGTGGTGATGATATTTTAAAGAAGACAAATGTTTTAAGCGGTGGTGAAAAAGTACGTTGTATGATAAGCCGGATGATGCTGCAAAACCCAAATTTAATTGTGCTTGATCAGCCCACAAATCATCTTGATCTTGAAAGCATACAAGCTTTTAATGAAGGCTGTCAGAATTTTTCAGGTATTGTTTTGCTTACTTCACATGATCATACATTTATGCAAACAGTTTCCAATCGTGTCATCGAGTTAACACCAGGTGGAATGATTGACCGCTTGATGGATTTTGATGAATACATGAACGACGAAAGGGTACATGCGTTGAGAGAAGAAATGTATAAATAACCTGTTTACTGAAAAGGAAAATCAGCTTAGCAAGTTTATTTTTTAAAATATTGAGCAGCAATACTAAGTCTGTCATATTTTCTGATGCCAAAAAACAAACTTAATTCTAACTCGTTTTCAGATTATGGAATTTTCAAAGAAATTATCAAATAATACTGCGTGTAATAAAATGTTGCAGATTGACAAAAGTCCACGCCTTACAAATGCAATAATTTAATTAAATTCTCAAAATTTTTAATAGTGTTGTTGTGGGTGGACAAGGGGTTAGATAAAAGTATTTTAGATGAGGACTTATTCTTTGTTCATTCAAACTGTTGTTATTTCACCAACTCACCCTTCAAAAACTTTTTCCAGTCTTCAAGCGTTTTGCCTTTTAGTACGCGGGGAAATTTATGTTGTCCTCCTATTTTCCCCATACTGCGCATAAATTGTA
>JBDTLW010000057.1:0-7991 GCA_039934575.1 Parafilimonas sp.
GGAAGTCCGCGCAGAAACAGTGTTACGCATAGAGTGGTTTTGCATTTGAAAAAATATTTAACTGAAAGAACCGGGCATAATATTAATGTAATTGATGTGCGTGATTGGGAAATAAATGTTTTGCAACAGGAAACGTATAGAAGTGTTGAAACCACACCGGTTGAAATGCAACCTTTAGCGAAGCGTATGTTTGGTGCTGATGCATTTATCATTGTTACCCCGGAATATAATGGCAGCTATACACCTGCGGTAAAAAACCTGTTCGATCATTTTCCAAAACAATCACGCAAAGCATTTGGAATTGTTACAGCTTCGCCTGGTGCATTAGGTGGTATTCGTGCCGGGCTGCAGTTGCAGTTACTTGTTTATGCCTTGTTCGGTATCGGTTCACCGCACATGCTTATTACTCCTTCTATAGATAAAAAATTTGATGAGCATGGCCATTTGATCGACACATCATTTCAAAAAAATATTGATGTATTTATATCAGAGTTTTTATGGCTGGCAGAGCATGTTTTGGCAGAAACTGAACATCATTCTTAATGCGTATTTAAATTTAAATTGTAAATTTGCGCCTTCAATTCTTCAATGAGCGATGAAATAAAACATGAATGCGGGCTTGCCCTCATTCGTCTCCGTAAAAATTTTTCTTATTACCTGCATCAATATGGTACAGTTATGTACGGTCTTAATAAACTGTATCTGCTTATGGAAAAGCAGCATAACCGCGGGCAGGACGGTGCAGGAATAGCCGTTGTAAAATTAAATACTGAACCGGGCAGCCCATTCTTACACCGCATACGCAGCAACGCTCAACAACCAATTGCTGATCTTTTTTTTAAAATTGGTACTGAAGTTAATGAGCTTGAAAAATATCAGCCTGATATTAAGAAACATCCGGGTTTAATGAAAGGGCACGTACCTTTTTTGGGTGAATCATTATTAGGTCATTTGCGGTATGGCACACAGGGAAAAAACAATGTTGAGTTTTGTCACCCGTTCATTAAAAAAGACTTAGTTCCGGGAAAAAATCTTGCACTTGCCGGTAATTTTAATCTTGTAAATAAAGATGAATTATTTGACCTGATAAATATAAACCCCGGAGATTTTCAAAAGCAAAGTGATCTTGCTGCCATGATGGAAGTGATCCATCATTTTCTTTCTGCAGAAGAAGAAAAAAATCCCGGTAATCCCTGCATAGCAAACGCATTAAAAAAATCCGCCGTTCTTTTTGACGGAGGTTTTACAGTTGGTGGCTTAACAGGAAATGGAAGTGCATTTGTTTTAAGAGATGCACATGGTATAAGACCTGCCTATTATTATGCCGATGATGAAGTAATAGTAGCTGCAAGTGAGCGGGCAGCCCTGCGCACATCATTTAATGTAGGAGAGAATGAAGTGCATGAACTTATGCCCGGTAATGCATTAATTATTGCTCCTGATAATACATATTCTATTGAACAAATACTTGAGCCAAAAGAAAGAAAGGCATGCAGTTTTGAAAGAATTTATTTCAGCCGGGGCAGTGATGAGAAAATTTATCGTGAAAGAATTGCGCTTGGTTATCATTTAAGCAAACCTGTTTTGGAAGCTGTGGATTATGATCTGAAGAATACCATATTTTCTTATATACCCAATACAGCAGAAGTTGCATATTTTGGTTTATGTAAGGGCATGGAAGATTACTTAAATCAAATTAAAACAGAAAGAATTTTAAGCTGGGGAAATGATATAACAGAAGAGAAATTACAGGCGATGATCAACCGGAAGATACGCCAGGAGAAGATCGCTATAAAAGATGTAAAGCTGCGCACTTTTATTACAGAAGATAGTGGCAGAAATGAAATGGTGCAGCATGTGTATGATATTACGTATGGCACAGTGCGCAGAAATGAAGATACACTTGTTGTGATAGATGATTCTATCGTTCGCGGCACAACACTTAAAGAAAGTATTGTGCGTATGCTTGCAAGATTGGATCCTAAAAAAATTATTGTTGTTTCCTCTGCACCACAGATACGCTATCCTGATTGTTATGGAATTGATATGAGCAAGCTTGTAGATTTTATTGCTTTTCGCGCAGCAGTAGAATTGCTGAAAGAGCAAAACAAAGAATACATCATAACAGAAGTGCATAAAAAAATACAAGAGCTTGAGCGCGTGAATAAACTCCACACAGAAAACTTAGTTCGAAATATTTATAAGCCCTTTACCACTCAGGAAATTTCAGATAAAATTGCACAGTTAATCACACCAAAAGATGTTACAACTCCTGTGCAGGTGATTTATCAAACTATTGAAGATTTACATGAATGCTGCCCAACCAATACCGGCGATTGGTATTTTACCGGTAACTATCCAACCCCGGGCGGAAACCGTGTTGTAAATAAAGCTTTTCTTAATTATGTTGATGGCAAAAATGTGAGAGGCTACTAACTTTTTTTTAAATCAATTTTTTTCTGCCGGATATTATACATCAAATGGTAATTGTGTAAAAATTCAACATATTTTTAAATTCCTATTAAATTTATAGGAAATATAGAATTAAATCTTTTATTTTGAAATTTTATTCAAATTTGCAATACTAAAAAATCAACGCTATGATCTCTAAGCTCAGTTCTGAGGAAGTCCTTGGCTTTCTTATAATAGTAAGTTTAATACTAATAACTGCGCGTGTTTTAGGTGAGATCTTTCACAAGTTTAAGCAACCTGCTGTAATAGGTGAGATACTTGCCGGTATTATTTTAGGACCCACTTTATTAGGCACAATATCACCTGATCTTTTTCATAAAATATTCACCAGCCAAAACGGTGTTCCATATAAAGCATTTGATGGTCTGGCACAGTTAGGAATAATCTTATTGATGTTTATTGCAGGGTTTGAGGTGGATCTGAAACAGATACGCAAGCAGGGCAAAAAAGCGGCGTCCATCAGCTTTATGGGATTAGTATTTCCATTTGCACTTGGTTTTATAACAGTATGGTTTTTTTACGATGCAATATTTTCAAAACCGGCAGATACTGATCTTGTTATTCCGGCTATGTTCTTTGGAACAGCATTATCCATTACTGCACTTTCCGTAATTGCAAAAATTTTGCTTGATCTGAATATGCTCCGCTCACGAATTGGCAATCTTGTGCTTACTGCTGCAATGATTGATGATTTTGTAGGATGGATTTTGTTTTCCATTATCATACAAATGATGGGAAAATCAGAAGGCTCGTTTGGCTCTATTGCTATGGTGCTTGGCTTTACTGTTTTTATTCTTACAATCGGCAGGTGGATGGTTGATAAACTTTTGTTGATTGCTAATAAATTTCTCTCCATTGGCGGTCTTATTACCCTTGCAGTTTGCTTATGCATGTTAAGTGCAGTATTTACAGAATATCTTGGCGTGCGCGGCATATTTGGCGCTTTTTTAATGGGGGTTGCTATTGGTGATTCAAAATATTTTCCGGAAAGACTGCAAACCATATTGCATCAGTTTGTTGTAAATATTATAGCGCCTTTATTTTTTGCGTCAATAGGATTAAGGGTAAATTTCGTTGCCAATTTTAATCTTGAAGTTGTTTTAATTATTTTATTAATTGCCTGCCTGGCAAAATTAATCGGAGCCGGAGTTGGCAGCCGCATGAGCGGTATGAGCAAAAACGAATCTTATGCTGTAGCCTTTGGAATGAATGCCCGCGGATCTCAGGAAATTGTGTTGGGTACGCTTGCTTTACAAGCTAAAATAATTGATGAGCCAATTTTTGTTGGCCTGGTAATTATGACTATAGTTACAATTTTAATTGCCGGTCCTTTAATGAAATATTATATTGATAAACACGAACGCTCAATAAAAACTCCTGATAGCTCAGCTCCTGTAAACATAATAAATGATCAGATAAACACCCTTACTGTAAATTAGCTATTACAATAATTAATCCTATTGATCTTATAGACTTATAAGAATATCCTTACTTTTGAAAAGTAATAATAATCTTTTCATCAACGGATTTCAGTAACCATGGTATCAAAACTTAGCTCGGAGGAAGTACTGAATTTTCTCGTAATAGTTAGTCTTATACTTATTACGGCAAGAATACTTGGTGAAATTTGCCGCAAGTATAAACAGTCAACTGTAATAGGCGAAATACTTGCAGGCGTTATATTAGGCCCATCTTTATTTGGCTTATTCTTCCCTCAGCAATTTCATGAAATTTTCCTTTCACAACCAAGAGCGTATGCAGCCTTTGATGGGCTTGCAAACATGGGGATTATCCTGTTAATGTTTATTGCAGGTTTTGAGGTTGACCTTAAACAAATACGCAAACATGGAAAGCAGGCTGCTTCTATTAGTTTAATGGGTTTGATCTTTCCTTTTGTGCTTGGCTTTGCTACAATTTGGTTTTTTCATGATAGAATATTTGCTCTTCCTTCATCAAACAAAGCTATTCCCGCAATGTTTTTTGGAACGGCTTTATCCATAACAGCACTTTCAGTAATTGCCAAAATTTTGATGGATATGGAAATGCTCCGTTCAAGATTGGGTAATCTTATTCTTACTGCTGCCATGATAAATGACTTTATCGGTTGGATATTATTTTCCATTATTATACAAATGATGAGAACAGGAAAAGAGGGTGGCAGTTCCTTCTCCTCTGTTGAAATGGTGCTTCTATATACATTTATATTACTCACTGCAGGCAGATGGATTGTTGACAAGATATTTTTGGTAGCAAATAAATTTCTTTCCGCTGGTGCCATGATGACGCTCGCAGTTTGCTTATGTTTATTAAGTGCAGTGTTTACAGAATATATTGGTGTACGCAGTATTTTCGGCGCATTCTTAATGGGCGTTGTAATTGGCGATTCAAAATATTTTTCTGAAAGACTTCAACAAATACTGCATCAGTTTGTGGTAAACATTATAGCGCCTTTATTTTTTGCTTCAATAGGGTTGCGTGTAAATTTTGTAGCCAATTTTAATTTTGAAATTGTAGCTATCATTTTATTAATTGCCTGTCTTGCGAAAATTATTGGTTCTGGTTTAGGAAGCCGCATGAGCGGATTATCAAAAAATGAATCTTATGTAATAGCTTTTGGTATGAACTCCCGCGGCTCTCAGGAAATTGTTTTAGGTGCATTGGCATTACAGGCAAAGATCATTGATGAACCTGTTTTTGTAGGGCTGATAGTAATGACTGTGGTTACAATTGTAATGGCTGGTCCACTGATGAAATATTATCTTGAAAAAGAAAATGCTGAAAAAGCAGCGGCTGAGCTAAAGGTTGCCGTTATCACTACTGATGATCACCCTGCTGCAGGTTATACATAAGATTAAACAAATCATTTGGATTAAATCCTGATGCAGCTTATCTTTGCGCTCCTTTAAAATAATACGGCAAAATCGTATAAATAATAAATCATGAAAAAAGACATTCATCCAAAAACATACAAACAGGTTGTGTTTAAAGATATGAGCAACGGTCATACTTTTTTAAGCCGTTCAACAGCTTCATCTAAAGAAATGATTAAGTGGGAAGATGGTAATGAATATCCGCTGATTAAACTGGAAATTTCAAATACCTCGCATCCTTTTTACACAGGTAAAAATGTATTGGTGGATACAGCCGGGCGTATTGATAAATTCCGGAGGCGTTACGCAAAAAAGGAACCAGTTACAACTACTGAATAGATTCAATCCCTCCGGCTTCGGGGGGATTTTTGTTAATAATAATTTTATTCCACTTGTATAATTCATAATAAAGAATTATTTCTTTGCAAAGAGCCAGCATTATGAATCAAACTACTTCTTATCCCAAAGAAAAAATTAATATTCTTTTTCTTGAAAATATCAGCGATAAAGCCATAGAGATATTTAAAAGCAATGGCTATGTTAATGTTAAAAAGATCGGTGGCGCTTTGTCTGAAGAAGAACTTATAAAGCAAATAAAAGATGTGCATCTTTTAGGTATCCGTTCTAAAACACAGATTACGCCAAAGGTTTTAGATGCTGCAAAAAAACTGCAGGCAATCGGTTGCTTTTGCATTGGTGTAAACCAGATAAATTTAAAAGCCGCTACTCAGCATGGCGTTGCTGTTTTTAATGCACCTTATAGCAACACACGCAGTGTTGCAGAATTAATAATTGGTTTAAGTATTATGCTTATTCGGCGCATACCCGATAAGAATAAAGCTGCACATGAAGGCTTGTGGATGAAAGAAGCCAAAGGCAGCTATGAACTGCGGGGAAAAACGCTGGGTATTATTGGTTATGGAAATATTGGTTCGCAGGTAAGTGTGCTTGCAGAAGGGTTGGGCATGAAAGTGATTTTTTATGATGTGGAAACAAAACTTCCGTTAGGAAATGCACAGGCTGCAAAAAATTTGAAATACCTCCTGGCACAATCAGATATAGTTTCATTGCATGTGCCTGAAACTGCAGAAACAAAAAACCTCATTAATAAAAATAATATTAAGCAGTTTAAAAATGCTTCCATTTTAATAAACTATTCAAGAGGTGAGGTGGTTGAACTGCCTGCTTTGGCAAAAGCATTGCAGGACGGCTTATTAAGCGGCGCTGCCATAGATGTCTATCCCCTTGAACCAGAAAAAAATGGTGATAAATTTTATACGCCATTGCAGGGTATATCAAACGTAATTCTTACGCCGCATATCGGCGGATCTACCGAAGAGGCGCAGGAAAATATTGGCGGCGATGTAAGCAATAAACTTTTTCAATATCTTGAAAAAGGTATTACAACCGGTTCTCATACAGTACCTGCAATAGGTCTTCCGCCTGTTGAGCGTGCACACAGAATTTTACATATACATAATAATGTACCCGGTGTTTTAAGCGCTATTAATACACAACTTTCAAATCATAACATAAATATTGTAGGACAATATTTAAAAACAAATGATGAGATTGGATATGTTGTGCTTGATGTAGATAAGCGTCTTTCAAAACAGGCATTGGAATTATTGAAAGATGTAAAAGGAACAATTAAAGTAAGAATGTTGTATTGATCTGAGAATAACAATTGCTCTTTATTTCTCTGCATATATTTAGAATTAGTTAAACAATTAACCAGTTGGTTAACACTCAAAACTCATCTATCTTTTTCTTAATTGTTTGTTTATCTGTTTGTGTTTTGGCTAATGAATAAGCTGTTTGAAAATTGAGTTTTGCTTTGGCATTATCAATGTCTTTATACAACTCGCCAAGCAAAGAGTAATAGAAATGATTATTGGTTAACTGCAGTTTTTCTGCCTCTGTAATTGCGGCTTGTTTTCCATTTGCTTTTGAAAGCGCAAAGGTTCTGTTGAGCGCAATAACAGGTGAATATTCTAATTGAAGTAAGCGATTATATAATTGCAAAATACTTTCCCATTTTTCTTTGGAATCTGCTTTTATGGTATGCCAGTATGCAATACTTGCTTCAAGATGATATTTTGAAATTGTATTTCCCTGTGATGCTTTATTTAAAAAAAATATGCCTTTTGTTATCAGCTCTGTATTCCAAAGTTTTTCATCCTGATCTGCGTATAAAATAATTTCACCGTTTTCTTTTTTTCTTGCTGCAAATCTTGAAGCATGAAAGCACATTAAAGAGAGCAATGCATTTACATCAGGATGATTGGTTTGTTCATATTCAATAAGAAGGTAAGTTAAACGCATAGCTTCAACGCAAAGATCTTCACGCAAAACAGCATCCTGGCTTTCCGAATAATATCCTTCATTAAACAATAAATATAATGTTGTAAGTACTGTTTCTAATCTTTTACTGATTTCCGTTTCAGACGGAAATTCTATCTGTACATTTTCATGCTGTAATTTTTCTTTTGCACGAAATAATCTTTTATTAATTGTTTCTTTATTTGTAAGAAAAGCATTTGCAATTTCTTCAATACCAAAACCGCAAAGTATGCGCAGCGATAAACCTATTTGCGCTTCTGCAGAAATAGATGGATGGCAAATTGCAAATAACATTTGCAACTGACT
>JBDTLW010000058.1:0-7947 GCA_039934575.1 Parafilimonas sp.
GTAAAGACCCGATGGCTTTACAACGTTTGAAAGATGCCGCTGAAAAAGCAAAAGTTGAATTATCATCTTCATCAGAAACAGAAATAAATCTACCTTATATAACTGCGGTTGATAGTGTTCCAAAACATCTTGTTATAAAATTAACCCGTGCAAAATTTGAACAGCTTGCTGATAATTTATTTGCAAGATGTTTGAAGCCTTGTGAAGCGGCATTGAAAGATGCAGGTTATTCAACTTCGCAAATTGATGAAGTGATTTTGGTAGGTGGTTCTACACGTATTCCAAAAGTTGGCGAAATAGTTGAAAAATTCTTTGGTAAGAAGGCGAACCGCAGTGTAAATCCTGATGAAGTTGTTGCCGTTGGCGCAGCAATACAGGGTGCCGTTTTAAGCGGAGAAGTAAAAGATGTGTTGTTGTTAGATGTTACTCCGTTAACATTAGGTATTGAAACTTTAGGCGGTGTATTAACACCAATGATTCAGGCAAACACAACTATTCCAACAAAGAAAACAGAAGTATATTCAACCGCGAGCGATAACCAACCTGGTGTGCAAATACATATTTTACAAGGGGAAAGAAGTCTTGCAAAAGATAATAAAAGCCTTGGTGTATTTAACCTTGATGGTATTCCGCCGGCACCGCGTGGTGTTCCGCAAATTGAAGTAACATTTGATATTGATGCGAACGGCTTAATTCACGTAAGTGCAAAAGATAAAGGCACGGGCAAAGAACAAAAGATACGCATTGAAGCAGGAAGCGGCTTAAGCAAAGACGAAATTGAAAAGATGAAGAATGATGCGAAAGCACATGAATCAGAAGATAAAGCAGCTAAGGAAAAGATTGATAAGATGAACCAGGCAGACAGCCTTATCTTCCAGACAGAAAAACAATTTAAAGAGTTTGGAGAGAAAATTCCGGCAGATAAAAAAGCACCAATTGAAGCAGCTTTGAATAAATTAAAAGAAGCGCATAAGAGCCAGGATGTTAATGCAGTTGATACAGCGATGACTGAAATGAACCAGGCTTGGACCGCAGCGAGTGAAGAAATATATAAAGCTCAACAAGCTGGTGCTTCAGCAGATGGTGGTGCGCAACAACAACCAAATGATAATGGCAGTGGTGCGCAGGAAGCCCAGCAAGGTGCGGAAAATGTAACAGATGCTGAATTTGAAGAAGTGAAATAGACCGTGATTTTGACCTGATTTATCTGATTCAACTGATAATAAATAAAAGCCCTCGCAATTGCGAGGGCTTTTATATTTTACCTAAAAGCGTTATTTACGCCTTGCCTTATTTTTTCGAAAAAAATTATAAATAACCAAGCCAGCACCTGCAAAAAATATAGCAATCAACGGTCCGTAAGTACTTGAAATAATACCGGCAGTTATCAGTCCTAACGCTGCGCCGCCGCCAATAATTCCTATTTGTATCCAGAAATCGCTTTTAGCAAGATTAGGATCCATTCCTTTTTCAATCAATGCCATTCTCTCCTTACTTTTTGAACTGATATATAGATAAAAGATTCCAAAGATTGTTAGCAAGATCAGTAATATTAATAAAACAGATACTAATGAGCCGGAAGAATATTCATTCATAAAATGTGATTTCAAATTTTGACAACACTTAAAACAGGAAGGTTACAAAAAATAAAAGAATTATTTTGTAACCTCTTTAAAAAAATCAGTGTCTTATAATTGTGGAGTATTCTACCGACCATGAAATAATCAAACAAGTTGTAGCAGGTAATACTTCAGCTTATACGTATTTAATTAATAAATATAAAAACATGGTTTTTACATTATCTTATGCTATTCTTCAAAACAGGGAAGATGCAGAAGAGTTAGCGCAGGATGTTTTTATAAAAGCCTTCAATGCACTTCCATCATTTAAAGGTGAATCATTATTTTCCACATGGTTATACAGAATTGTTATTAATACTTCATTAAACAAAAAGAAATTAAACAACATAAAGCCGTTAATAACCGATGGTGATTTGTCCGAAGATATTTACATTGATGTAGATACCTTAATAAAACAACAGGAAAGAAAAGACAGGGTAAAAATCGTACAATCAGCAATAAGATTGTTGAAAGAAGATGAACGTTTATGCATCACTTTATTCTACATAAACGAATTATTGATAGCAGAAATAAATGAACTTACAGGTATAAGCATTTCGAATGTGAAAATATTATTACATCGCGGACGAAAAAATTTATATAACGAATTAAGGTTGTTGTTGAAAACAGAAATTAGTAAGTTAGTTTAAGTATGCAGGAAGATAAAAATATAAAATTGCTTTTGCAGGAATATGGTGTTGAAGAAACATCTTCATCATTTAACAACGATATTATGCAAAGAGTAAATGCTGCTTTAGTAACAAAACAATCAAAGCCTTTACTGAATAATTTTATAATAAGGTTATTGAAACTTGCTTTTCTGATTGTTGCAATTTCCGTAATTTCTATTGTTTGTTTTGTTCCAAATCTGAATTTCTACTTTAATATACACAACAACATTTTCAATCAGTTATTTACTTTCATTATTGTTTTTTGGGTAGGAATGTTGATGAATATTTGTCTGAATAAAATATGGAGTAAGAAAACGGTTCTTTATAATTAAACCGGTACGAGATTGTTAATTTATCCAAACTTACTCTGCTACGCCTTCAATATAATCAAGGTCTTTATTATACGTTTCATCTGAAAGCCAAACGGAAGCAAGCCCGATAACAAGCACAACAATTCCGGTTATCCATCCGGCTTGCAAATAATTGCCTGTTTGTACCTGCAGCCATACAAATAATGCGGAAACAAGGTTTAAAGAACCACGCACCATATTAGGTACTGTTGTAGCAACTGTTGCTCTTATGTTTGTGCCGAATTGTTCTGCCGCCATTGTTACAAACATTGCCCAGAAACCTGTTCCAAAACCCATTACTGCTGCTGCCCAATATAGTTGCGAAACATCTGCACCATTAAGATTAAAAAACCATATTATCCCAATTATAGTGATGACATAAAAGATATACAATGATTGTTTTCGGCTCTTCAGCCATTTGCTTACAAAGCCCACCAGTATATCACCAATTGAAATAGCAGCATAAGCATACATTATAGCTTTACCTGGATCAATATCTCCTTTAATGTTCATCTTGGCTCCAAACTCTTTTGAAAAAGTTATCAGTATGCCGATAACATACCAGGTTGGAAGCCCGATAAAAATGGCAGTGAGGTATTTTCTGATGCGCGTTTTATTTGCAAACAACATAAAAAAATTCCCTTTTGAAATATTGCTTTTCTCAATGCTTTTAAACATGCCCGATTCAAGCACGCTGACACGTAATATTAAAAGCAAAATACCAAGTCCGCCGCCAATAAAATAGCAGGTTCTCCATTCAAAATTTTCTTTTATAAAAAAAGCAACAACGGCGCCTGTTAACCCTAATCCCGCAACAAAAGAAGTTGCAATACCTCTTTTTTCTTTTGGTAATAATTCTGTAACTAAAGTAATACCTGCACCTAATTCGCCGGCTAAACCAATACCTGAAATAAATCTTACCAATGCATATTGATTTACAGTTTGCACAAAACCATTGGCGATGTTGCCCAATGAATATAAAATGATGGAAGCAAACAGCACTTTTAATCTCCCTTTTTTATCGCCGAGTACACCCCATAAAATGCCGCCGATTAATAAACCCAGCATTTGTATATTAATAATAAACAATCCATCTTTTGCAATTTGATCATCATTTAAACCAAATGATTTTAAAGATGGGATTCTGATAATGCTGAAAAGCAGCAAATCATATATATCAACAAAGTAACCTAACGCTGCTACTATCACAGCAAGGCTGAATACAGATTGTTGTCTGTTATTCATTATACAATTTTTTCTGATTTTGGTTTGTCTTTTGCAAAAAAGAATTTATAAATAATTGGTGCCGTTGAAACAATTACTATTAAGATAATTATCAATTCAAGATGTTCTTTTAAATCAATATTGAAATTATTCATTACCCACTTGTATAAAAAATGCCCGGCAAATAACATGGCAAAAACCCAGGCAATGCAGCCAATAATATTAAAGTAAATAAATTTCTTTTTAGGCATTTGAACAATGCCCGCAACTATGGGTGCAAACGTGCGTATGATGGGAACAAAACGCGCTGCAACAATTGCCCATCCGCCATATTGATTATAAAAATCATGGGCTTTTAATAAATATTTTTTCTTGAAAAAGAATGTGTCTTTTCGTTCATATAAAAATGGACCGCTTTTTTTGCCAAACCAATACCCGACAAAATTGCCCAACACACCTGCGGTTGAAATAATGATCCATAAAATAATCAAATCAGAATATTCATTTGAAAAAGGAATAACCTGCGCAGCTAAATCACGGCTGTAAATGCCCGCAAGAAATAACAGGCTATCGCCTGGCAAAAAGAAACCTGCAAATAAACCTGTTTCAGCAAATATTATAAAAACAATTACCCATAAACCTCCAAACTCAATATAAAATTGCGGGTTGATGAGATCGTGCCATTGAAAGCTATTAAGCAGTTGTATCATACAAATCTTATTCGTGTTCTGTTTACAGAAATTGTTACAAAACTTTTATGTAATTCTTGGAAATGGTTTTTCAATAATGATAACAAACTTTTCAGTATAAATGCTTCTTCACTTACATTATATCTTAATAAAATCACAGCAGAAAATTCTTTTTTATTTTTAAAGATTAACTCTCCAAAATCTTTGTCTTCATTTATTATTATTGCCGGAGGTATTAAAGACATCTCTAAAATATTTTCATCGGATGCAGAGGAATATTTTTCTGCAATTGATAATATTTCAAATCCATTTTCTCTCAAAAAAGAAACAAATTCAAAATTTAAACTTTCGTCTGCTATAATTTTCATGCAGGTTCAGCTTCAATAATTCTTTCATTTGTAAGTACCGCATGTGCATAAGCAATTGCCGCTCTTATATCTTCTAAAGTTAGATTCGGATAACCTCTTAATAAATAATTATAATCTGCACCCTGTGCTAATTTTGCAAGTATAAGTTCAACAGTAATTCTGGTTCCTTTAATACAAGGCTTACCTAACATTACTTTCGGATCAATTGATATTCTCTCAAACGTCATAAAAATATTTTTTCAAATTTACTCAATCTAATGCTTTCTCCCATTTGCTTACAGCGCTTGTTGCCAATGCATTGCCCAACACATTGGTTGTTGAGCGAAACATATCGCAAAAATGATCTATCGGCAAAATTAATGCAACACCTTCAGGCGGAATTTTAAACATGGCGCAGGTTGCTGTAACTACAACAAGTGAAGCCCGCGGTACACCTGCAATACCTTTACTTGTAAGCATTAACACAAGCAACATAGTTAATTGAGTTCCATAATCCATGTGTATGCCATAAGCTTGTGCAATAGACAAGCTGGCAAACGTCATGTACATCATACTTCCATCAAGATTAAAAGAATAACCAAGCGGCAAAACAAATGAAACGATCTTTTCATCGCAGCCAAATCTTTCCAACTCTTCTGTAAGCTTTGGAAACACTGCTTCGCTGCTGGTAGTACTGAATGCAATTACTATTGGCTGAATAATATGCTTTAAAAGATTGGGGAGCCGCTTATTTAAAATAATAAAACCAACAATTAATAATATTATCCATAGCAATAAAATACCTATAATGAAATACAAAAAATAATCTGCGTAGAATAAAAATATCTTTGGTCCTTCAACAGCCATTACACCGGCAATAGCGCCAAATACCCCAAGCGGCGCAATCATCATTACGTAACCAACCATTTTTAAAATAACATGCGAAACCGCATCAAGACCTTTAATAATAATTTTACCTTTTTCACCAATAGCTGCTGTAGCCACACCAAAAAAAATAGCGAATATAACTATCTGTAAAATTTGATTTTGCGCCATAGCATCAATTACACTTACAGGAAAAACATGCTCAATAAAATTTTGTAAACTGAATTGCTGTGTTTTGCCGATAAGATCTTTTACGCTGTTTGGATCTGCATTGCTTAAATTAATTGCAGTGCCGGGTTTAAAAATATTTACCAGCAACATACCTAAAAGCAAACTCATCAACGAAGCGGAAATAAACCAGAGCATAGCTTTGCCGCCAACCCTGCCAACGCTTTTCAGATCACCGAGTTTTGCAATGCCAACAATTAAAGTAGCAAAAACAAGCGGTGAAATTATCATTTGCACCAGCCTCAAAAAAATAGTGGAAAGTAATTTTATGTTTGATGAAAAAGAATGGCGCGTATCAATTGAATATTGAGCATACACATAATAACCAACTACCGCACCCACAATCATTGCAATAAAAATATACAGCGTTAGCTTATTGCTTTTTATCATAAGCATAAATTGGTTTGCAATATAACATTAATCATTTCAAACGGTAATGCACCCACTTCATTTATAAAAGATTTGCCTGTTAAAAAAATAAATTCTTATTTTTCCGTTGTAATAAAAAATATATGAATTTATTCCGCACAAAATCAGTAGATATATTATTAGCACAAGCTGAAAATTCTGAGAAAGGTTTAAAACGTACATTGAGCGCAGGCAATCTTGTTGCATTAGGCATTGGCGCAATAATAGGCGCCGGCTTATTTGTAAGAACAGCAGCGGCAGCAGGAGAACATGCAGGGCCTGCAGTAACCATTTCATTTATTATTGCTGCAATTGGTTGTGCTTTTGCCGGCTTATGCTATGCAGAATTTGCTTCAATGATCCCTATTGCAGGCAGTGCATATACGTATGCTTATGCCACTATGGGAGAATTAATAGCATGGATAATTGGCTGGGCTTTGATTCTTGAATATGCTTTAGGTGCAGCCACTGTGGCAATTTCATGGAGTGAATATTTAAATATACTCGTAGGTAAAAGTATTCCGTATGAATGGTGCCATTCGCCCTTTGAATCTTTGAAGGATGCAGCCGGTATGATGCATCATGGCATCATGAATATTCCTGCAGTATTTATTTTGTTGATATTATCTTTTTTACTCATTAAAGGAACACAGGAATCTGCAAGGGTAAACATGATAATCGTTATTATAAAAGTAGCTATAGTGCTTGTTTTTATAGCAATTGGGTGGGGCTTTATCAATAGCGCAAATCATACACCTTATTTTATTCCTGCGGATGCACCGCCCGTATTACAACAGAATGGATCCCTGTATTCTTATGCAGATTTTTTCCGGCACGGCTGGGGCGGTGTGCTAACCGGGGCTGGAATTGTGTTCTTTGCTTTTATTGGGTTTGATGCTGTGTCAACAACTGCACAGGAAGCAAAAAATCCAAAGAGAGATATGCCAATGGGTATTCTGGGTTCATTGGTTATTTGCACTATTCTCTATATTCTTTTCTCTTATGTTTTAACCGGCGTTGCACCATATACCGATTTTGTAAAAGCAGGTAAAGAAGCATCTGTTGCTTATGCAATTCAAACATACATGACTGGTTATGGATGGCTTGCAAAGCTTGTATCATTTGCTATTTTGCTTGGTTTTTCTTCTGTTATATTAGTTATGCTAATGGGGCAGTCAAGAGTATTTTATACCATGTCTCATGATGGATTGTTACCAAAAATTTTCAGCGATCTTCATCCTAAATTCCGCACACCATATAAAAGTAATATTGTATTATTTGTATTTGTAGGTTTGTTTGCTGCATTCGTTCCTGTTAGTGTTGCGGGAGATCTTACTTCAATCGGAACTTTATTTGCATTTGTATTGGTCTGTCTTGGTATAATAATATTGCGAAAAAAAGAACCAAACTTAAATCGCCCTTTCAAAACTCCATTGGTTCCTTTAGTGCCAATACTGGGCATGGTTGTATGCACTGCGATGATCGTTGGTCTTCCCGGAGAAACCTTGCTTAGTGCTTTTATCTGG
>JBDTLW010000059.1:0-7945 GCA_039934575.1 Parafilimonas sp.
TTGCAAGCCTGCAGGAAGACACACCGAACAACATGATATTTTTTTTGGTATAGGCAAATCATTGGAAGAATTGGTGCCGCAATTGATAGCATCGTGGAAAGAGGCAGAAGGCAATATTCATATTGATGCATGGAGAGAAGTAACACAGGTTGATAATTATACAATCACAATAGCTGAAAAAAACACTGATGAAACATCTGTAATAAAAGAAAAATTATTTTTTATAAATCTCGGCGGCTATAAGCAAAATGATTTTGAGGAATATCATTATAAAGTATTAACTGCAGCCGCAGATAAAGGCGAAGCTGTACGCAACGCAAAGCAAACTGCATTTTATAAACATTGCGGGTTTCAGGGTGCGGTATCTCATGTAGATGATAAGTACGGAATTGATGTGGATGATCTCTATGAAATAGAAGATATATTACCTGCAGGTGCAAAAGAAAAATATAGCATAAGCTTATTGCCTGCAAAAAATAATGCAACTGATGAATTGCATATTGGATACGTTAAGATTGATAAGTTAATGCTTAATGTTTTTAAATAATAATTCTAACTTCATTTTTTTAAAAACGATTGTTATGGCACATATACTTAATAATGCAGAAGTGCAGAAATTTCATGAAGACGGTTATGTAATTGTAAAAAAGTTTTTTTCAAAACCTGAAATTGATAAGCTGTATAATATTGCTATATCAGATAAAGTTGTAAATACAAATGCACTTGACCTGAATGACCAAACCGGTAAAAAAACAAAACTTACTTTATGGTTTACACCCGGTGATGATGTATATAGTTGCGTATTGCGCAGTGAGCGCATGGTAAATTCTGTTGCAAAATTATTAGACAGTGATTCACCTGTTTGTCATTTTCATACCAAGCTTATGCAGAAAGAACCGCGTGTTGGCGGCGCATGGGAATGGCACCAGGATTATGGTTACTGGTATAAAAATCAATTCTTATTTCCTGAACAATTAGTGAGTGTGATGATTGCTTTAACGGAAGCCAATAAAGCAAATGGTTGTTTGCAGGTAATAAAAGGCTCACATAAAATGGGAAGAGTGAATCATGGTTTTGCAGGTGAACAGGTTGGCGCAGATATGGTGATGGTGAATCATGCGCTGGAAGTAATGGAACATATTTATGTTGAATTAGAACCAGGCGATGCTTTATTTTTTCATAGCAATATTCTGCATCGTTCAGAAGCAAATACAAGTGATAAGCCACGATGGAGTTTGATATCCTGTTATAATTCTTTATCCAATGCTGCATATAATGATGAAAGCGTTTCGTGGAGACAACCGGTAAAAATTTTACCGGATGATACATTGATGAATGACAGCGTTGGCAGTGCATCTGAGCAAGGAGATTTTTTAAAGAAAGAAAAAGATCCTGCATTAAAAGAAACAGGCTGGGAGAAAGAAGTTGAAACGGTATAAATATTTTTAAGTAAGAACCAAATGTTATTTGATGAAATATTTATTGCTGACTGAAACAGCATGAAATTATTTTCTATTTAATGGGTAATTGAAAATTAAAAACAGAACCTTTCCCTACTTCACTATCTACCCAAATTTTTCCTTTCTGCGCTTCAATAAATTCTTTTGAAATGGCTAAGCCCAAACCAGTGCCTTTTTCTTTCGATCCCGGAACCTGGAAGTATCTTTCAAACAATCTTGCTATGTACGCTTCGTCAATACCCGGTCCATAATCCTTCACAGAAAAAATGACATAATCATTTTGTTGTATCGCTTTTATTTCAATTGAATTACCGGGATAAGAGTACTTAATTGCGTTGGTAAGAAAGTTGTTTAAAACCCAGGTTGTTTTATCAGCATCTGCTTCAATTAAAGGCAGATTTTTATCAGCCATGTTTATGATCTTAATATCTTTTTCTTTAGCATTAGCGGCTACAAATTGTATAGTATTTTCAATGATCTGAATTGGGTTTATTTTTAAAATATTCAGTTGTATTCTGCCGGCTTCTACCTGTGACATGGTTAGTAACTCACTTAAAATTTTAAGCATCCGCTGATTATCATCTTTTAAATTATTTATCAACTCTTTTTGCTCCCCGGATAGTTTACTTACCCGTTCATCTTCCAATAACTTTAAACTAAAATCAGATGAAGCCAAAGGTGTTTTTAATTCGTGTGATATAGTTGAAATAAAATTTGTTTTAGCTACATCTAATTCTTTAAATGAAGTGATGTTTTTCAGAACAATTACTTTATTTTTTCCATCATCCTGCTCCACTTCTATTACTTCTTTTATAAAATAGTTTTCCCTGTTTTCAACTACTATTTTAAATGGTGTTGTAACTTCTTTATCTATCAAAAATCCAAAAAGATCGTTTTTAGTTTTTAATTCAGTTGCCAGCTTTCCCACTACTTCTTCTGACCGTAAACCGAGGAGCTGTAATGCCTGGTAATTTGCAAAAAGAATAAGATTGTTTTTATCAATGCCAATACTTGCATCTTTCAAACTATTAATTACTGCTTCAGCCCTGCTTTTCTCAAACATCAATTTGTTCAGGTTACTGTTTTCAAAATATTCAAGGCGTGCTGCCATGTCATTAAATGCAGCAGCTAATTTTCCAAATTCATCTTTATTGTAAATATGAATACGATGTTTATAATTCTTATTCGCTATTTCCTGAATAGCCTCTGTTAAACGGTTAATAGGATTAGTAATAACAGAAGGAAAATTAAGAATGAATGTAAATGAAATGAGGAATACAATTCCGCACAAAGTGATAATTATACCAAGTGCATCTTCGGCTGTTTTTTCAGCTATTTCATTTTTTCTCTGAATAGCCTCCATATTTAATAACAAAACAGCTTGAATTTCTTTTTCAATTGACTGAATGTTTTTCCTCGTTGTATCGCCTGCTTTTAGTTTTCCAAAATTATTTTTTAAATCACCAGTAATCTGCAACTCTCCATTTTCTGTAAGATTGGTTTCCTGCAACTTTAAAGCATCTTCAAATTTTTTTATTGCTGCCGGATAGTTTTCAGATATAGCATTTAGCTGCTGTTGCATAGCATGGCAGTAAGTGAGACTTTTATAGTTATCCTGCAAAACATTTTTATTATTGTCTTTTAGTTTTGCCATGTAATAAATACCAAAGCCACCTGTTAACAGCAATAGCAGAAACAAGAACAAAGTGCCCAACCATATTTTTTGCTTTACACTTATTCTCATTAGGAAAGAATTACAATATCAATATTATTTTTTGAGAGCGTTTTTAATAACTGATTAAATACACTTGTTTTTAAAATGATCTGAAAAAGATTTAAATGAGGTTTGCCTAAACATATTGTGGTTATGCTTTTTTCATTTACTGTTTCCGTAATAATCTTTGCAATATTTTCACCTTTTTTTTGAATTACTTCAGCGCCTGATTGTGTTGCGTTTTTAAAATTATTAATTAAATGGCGTTGCGCTGCTAAAGATATTTTATCTGATGCTTCTTTTGCAGATTGTACATATAATACATACCATTTACTGTTATAGTAAGATGCAAGTCTTGCAGTTTTTCTTATAATTCGTTGTGCAATTTCATGATTAGATGATATGCATGCAAGAAAACGTTCATGACGAAATGCTGATTGCTTTGCCGTAATCTGGTAATCAACTTTTCTTTCTACCTGACCGGCAACTTCTTTTAAAGCAAGTTCACGAAGCTGCAGGATTTTATCCGGCTGAAAAAAATTAGTTAATGCCTGCTGCACTTTTGTGTGATCATAAATCTTTCCTTCTTTTAAACGTGTTATAAGTTCATCTGCGGTCAAATCTATATTTACTACTTCATCTGCAATCTGCAGTATTTTATCGGGTATTCTTTCTTTTACATCAATGCCGGTTATTTGTTTTACATCTTCATTTATACTTTCAATATGCTGAATATTTATTGCTGTAATTACATCAATGCCTCCATTAATGATATCTAAAACATCCTGCCAGCGTTTTTCATTTTTACTGCCGGGTATATTTGAATGTGCCAATTCATCAACAATCACAACGTCAGGATGTAATAACAGAACCGCATTTACATCAAGCTCATCTAATCTTTTTCCTTTATAAAAAACTTCCCTTCGCGGAATAATTGATAATCCTTCTATTAAAGCCTGTGTTTCTTTTCTGCCATGTGTTTCAATCAATCCAATTTTTACATTTACGTTGTTGCATTGTAATGCATGGGCTTCCTGCAACATGCGGTATGTTTTCCCAACACCGGCACTCATGCCTACATAAATTTTCAGGTTACCTTTTGCAGCGTTACTACTATGTGTAAATGAATTTTTGATATTTAAATTTATTTAAGATTATCCAGTGCAATATTTAATTTCAATACGTTTACTCTTGCCGTACCAAACAAACCCAAAAATGGTTTTTCAATATTTACATCTACCAGTTTTTTTATTTTGATTTCCTGCAATGCTCTTGTTTTAGCAATTCTTGCAATTTGTATATACGCCGCCGATGGTGATATGTCAGGATCTAAACCACTGCCTGAAGCAGTTACCAATTCAGCAGGTATTTCTTCTTTTTTTATGCCGGGATTATGAATTAAAAAACTATCAACTCTCTGCTGTACCTGTTTTAAATAATCAGGGTTGGATGTTGCTTTATTGCTGCCACCGCTGCCTGCAGCATTATAATTTACAGCAGATGGGCGACCGTTAAAATACTTATCATCAGTAAAGCGCTGACCTTCTAATTTGTAACCAACAATCTTATTGTTAACCGTTACCGTTTCGCCTTTTCCGTTATCAGGAGATAATTTTGCGATACCTGAAATTAGCAAAGTATATAGCCCGATAAAAACTACTATGCATATCAGTGTAAGCCTTAATGCCGGAAGAATATGTTGTTTCATTTTATAAGTTTTTTAAATCCAAATGCTCACTAATAAATCCAATAATTTTATTCCGATAAAAGGAATCAATACACCTCCTAATCCATAGATCAATAAATTTCTTCTCAGCAATGCGCTTGCACCAATTGGCTTATAAGCAACTCCTTTTAAAGCAAGCGGAATTAATAAAGGAATGATGATAGCATTAAAAATTACTGCTGATAAAATTGCGCTTTCAGGGCTGTGCAAATTCATGATGTTTAAACCCTGCAAGGCAGGCATTGATGCTATAAATAATGCAGGAACGATGGCAAAATATTTCGCAACATCATTTGCAATAGAAAAAGTTGTTAGCGTTCCTCTTGTCATTAAAAGTTGTTTGCCTATCTCTACTATTTCAATCAATTTGGTTGGGTCATTATCAAGGTCAACCATATTCCCTGCTTCTTTTGCTGCGGCTGTTCCGCTGTTCATTGCAACACCAACATCTGCCTGCGCCAAAGCCGGTGCATCATTTGTACCATCACCCATCATGGCAACTAATTTTCCCTCCTGTTGTTCATTTTTTATATAATCCATTTTATCTTCTGGTTTAGCCTCCGCTATAAAATCATCCACGCCTGCTTGGTCTGCAATAAATTTTGCAGTTAGTGGATTATCGCCTGTTACCATTACAGTTTTAATTCCCATCTTTCTTAATCTTTCAAAGCGTTCACTAATGCCGGGTTTAATAATATCCTGCAATTCAATTACACCTGCAATTTTACCATTATCGCTTACCACAAGCGGAGTTCCGCCATTTGTGGCAATCTGTTTTACTATCATTTCTGTTTCTTCAGGAAATTGAAATCCCTGCATTAATGATAATTTTTTTATTGAGTCAGATGCTCCTTTTCTAATGCTTCTGCAATTTGGCAAGTCAATACCGCTGCTCCTCGTTTCTGCAGTAAACTTTATCATTTTACCACCTTCTATTGATAAGTTTTTTACCGCATCATAACCCGCTAATTCAACAATTGATTTTCCTTCCGGAGTTTCATCTGCAAGTGAACTCAGTACTGCGGCTTTTATAAATTCATCTTTGTCAATTCCATTCACTGCATAAAAATTAGTGGCTTTTCTATTACCTATTGTTATAGTTCCCGTTTTATCTAACAATAGTGTATCAATCTCACCGGCAGTTTCTACGGCTTTACCACATTTAGTTATAACGTTTGCCCTTAAAGCCCTGTCCATACCTGCAATACCAATTGCACTTAACAAACCGCCAATAGTTGTTGGAATCAGGCAAACAAATAATGAAATGAATGCAGCAATTGTAATAGGTGTATTTGCATAATCACTAAAAGGCTTTAAGGTTACACATACAATTATAAAAATTAAAGTGAAGCCTGCCAGCAAAATAGTAAGCGCAATTTCATTAGGTGTTTTTTGCCTTGATGCGCCTTCTACCAATGCAATCATTTTATCTAAAAAACTTTCTCCAGGTGCAGTTGTAACCTTTACAACTATTTTATCAGAAAGTACTCTTGTGCCACCTGTTACAGAAGATTTATCACCGCCTGCTTCCCTGATTACGGGTGCGCTTTCACCGGTAATTGCGCTTTCATCTATTGTAGCAATTCCTTTAATTATTTCACCATCCATGGGTATAATATCACCTGCTTCGCAAACAAACAAATCATTCAATCGCAAATGAGAAGAAGGAATAATTTCTATCTTATCAGTAAATATATCTTCTTCATCAAATACTTTTTTTGCAGGTGTTTCTTCTCTTGTTCTGCGCAGACTGAGCGCCTGAGCTTTACCCCTTGCTTCAGCAATGGCTTCTGCAAAATTTGCAAACAACAATGTGATGAGCAATACAAAAAATACAATTAAATTATAAACTAATCCGCCTTGTGTTTTCTCGCCTGAAATAATCCAGATGCAAACTGCAAGCATTATTGCAGTGCAAATTTCTACTGTAAACATTACAGGGTTTTTGAACATACTTCGTGGATCGAGTTTTACGAAAGATTGTTTAAGCGCTGTGCTTACTAATGATGCTTCAAAAAGTTTAGATGTATTATTTGCCATAATGTTTTCTTATTTCATTCCAAAATATTCTGCGATGGGGCCGAGCGCTAAAGCAGGAAAAAATGATAAGGCTGCAATGATAAAAATCACAGCAAAAATCATGATACCAAATGTTGCTGTATCTGTTTTTAATGTGCCTGCGCTTTGGGGTACATATTTCTTTTTTGCAAGAATACCAGCAATAGCTACAGGCCCTATAATGGGTAAAAATCTTGCAAGCAATATCACTATTCCGCAGGCAATATTCCAGAAAGCTGTGTTGTCTCCAAGCCCTTCAAAGCCACTGCCATTATTTGCTGCCGATGAAGTAAATTCACATAGCATTTCGCTGAAGCCATGATTGCCGGGATTATTAAGCCATTCTGCATAAGCAGTTGTATCATGCGCATATAAATATGAAGAGATCGCAGTGCCGGCTAATATCAGAAAAGGATGAAGCAGCGTAATGATGGCAGCGATCTTCATTTCTTTGGCTTCTATTTTTTTACCAAAAAATTCAGGTGTTCTGCCCACCATTAAACCACTGATAAAAACAGCGATAATTATAAAAATAAAAAAGTTTAAAAAGCCTACGCCAACACCGCCATAGAAAGCATTTATCATCATGCCAAGCATGGCACACATGCCTGTTAAGGGAGTGAAGCTATCATGCATAGCATTTACTGAACCATTGGAAGTAACCGTTGTGGAAATGCCCCAATAGGCAGAAGCTGCAGGCCCAAACCGAATTTCTTTTCCTTCCATACTTCCAGGGTTTTGCATTAAGCCCATTTTATGTATGGAAACATTGCCATGCATTTCATTGTAAACAGAAGGAATTACAAGCAGTAAGAAACCAAGTGTCATTACACCAAAAATCATCCAGGCAAATTTTTTGTTTTTAAGTATATAGCCCAACGCAAAAATCAACGCAATGGGAATTAAAATGATGCATATATTCTCAACCATATTGGTAAAGTAATTTGGGTTTTCAAATGGATGAGCGCTGTTTACTCCAAAGTATCC
>JBDTLW010000060.1:0-7865 GCA_039934575.1 Parafilimonas sp.
ATGGTTCTTTAATTATATCGGGTGAAAAATAATTTTGCTCTGCGAGTTTCCGAACTTCGCAGCACTATGCGCAAAGTCTCTGGACTTTTTTATTATTACTCCATTATTTAAACCACAGTTTTTCATTTGCTAAGAACATTGTTTCTTTGCACCGCAAAAAGCTGCATATAGAATCAGGTGTACAAGGGAGTCCACGAAGTATCGGGATTATAATGACACAACGAAGATGGGTAATGATATGCAGCCGGTAACATAAAAATTCTTTCAACAAAAAAACATATTATGAGCAACATTGTACAAATTCATGCAAGACAAATTTTAGACAGCCGCGGTAATCCAACCGTTGAAGCTGATGTAATTACCGAAGCAGGTTTTTTAGGCAGGGCAGCCGTACCAAGCGGTGCTTCTACCGGTATTCATGAAGCAGTTGAGCTACGTGATGGAGATGATAAAGTGTATGTAGGAAAAGGTGTTTTAAAAGCTGTGGCAAACGTGAATGAAATTATTGCCGAAGAGTTGTATGATTATGATGTAAAAGATCAAACCGGCATTGACAGCAGACTTATTGAGCTGGATGGAACTGATAATAAAAGTAAACTTGGCGCCAATGCAATGCTTGCCGTTTCAATGGCTGCTGCAAAAGCTGCGGCAATGGAAACTGATCTTCCGCTATATCGTTATCTCGGCGGTGTTAATGCAACTGTTCTCCCAATACCGCTGATGAATATTTTAAATGGCGGGGTGCATGCTGATAATAAAATTGATTACCAGGAATACATGATCGTGCCTGTTGGCGCAGATAGTTTTAGTGAAGGTTTACGCTGGGGTGTTGAGATTTTTCATAAACTGAAAAGTGTTTTAAAGAAAAAAGGATATAGCACAAATGTGGGTGATGAAGGTGGCTTTGCTCCGGATATTCAAAGCAATGAAGAAGCTATTGAAACCGTATTGCAGGCAATAGAAGCAGCAGGTTATAAAACAGGTTCTCAAATTGGAATTGCGTTAGATGCTGCCAGCAGCGAGATGATGAAAGACGGTAAAAATTATACTTTTTATAAAAGCTCAAAGAAAGTTATCAGCAGCGATGAAATGGTTGCTTACTGGACGGATTGGGTGAATAAATATCCGATTATTTCTATTGAAGATGGCATGGCTGAAGAAGATTGGGACGGCTGGAAAAAACTTACCGATGCCATTGGTAATAAAGTACAATTAGTGGGTGATGATCTTTTTGTAACCAATACAAAAATTTTGCAGCGCGGAATTGATAACGGCATTGCCAACAGCATTTTAATTAAAGTAAACCAGATAGGAACAATTACGGAAACTATCAATGCCGTTCAACTTGCGCAAACAAATGGTTACACTACAATAATAAGCCATCGCAGCGGGGAAACAGAAGACACTACCATTGCAGATTTAGCTGTGGCTTTGAATTGCGGACAAATAAAAACCGGTTCAGCTTCCAGAACTGATCGCATTGCCAAATACAACCAGTTGCTGCGCATTGAAGAAGAATTAGGCAAAACAGGCATTTATCCGAAAGGGAAAATTAAGTTCAGCAAATAAAATTGGAGTTCTTCCCTTCTCCTTTGGAGAACTTGTCCCGACTATTCGGGAAGGGTTGGGATGAGGTCTAACAATTTATACACATATCCACACGTTAATAATAATCGTTGACAGATTTTGTAGATTTACATTGTCAACGATTTTTTTATGCCCAATACAATGAATATCATCAATTTTTTTCGCAATAAATATATAATTGCTTTAACCGCATTTATTGTATTAATGCTGTTTATTGACCACAATGATATTTTTGTACAGATAGAACGCAAAAAGCAGCTTAACGATTTGCTTTCCAGCAAGCATTTTTACGAGCAACAAATCGAACAGACTAAGAAAAACCTTGCTGATCTGCAGAATAGCCCTGCCGCCCTTGAAAAATATGCCAGAGAGAAATTTTTATTAAAAAGAGATAATGAAGACCTTTTTGTAATGTCAATGGAAGACACCCAAAAAAAGTCTTCCGGCAAACAATAATATAATTTTCGCGCCGTTTTCAATATTGTCAATCTGTTACCGGTTGAAATCATCCAATATTCTGTGAGTAAAAATTGTTCACTAAAAATTGTTTTCTATGCCAAATTTTACTCCGGAAGATTTATTATTATACCATGCTGGTGAGTTAGATGATGAGCAAAGCAATGCGATTGCCGAAGAACTTATGGTAAACTGGGCATTCCGTGAAAAATTCAATGTAATAAAAGAAGCATTTATGCGTCTCAACACAATGAAGCTTCAATCACCTCGCAAGCAGAGCATACAAAGCATAATGCGTTATGCAATGCGTAAGCCGGTTACTGTATAATAATTTTATAAAAAATTTCTGTTCGTAGGTAATTTCGTTGCCGGAACAGAAATTTTTTTTATGACCCGCAAAGAGCGTTTTCAATTCTGCATAGATTATTTCGAGGAAAATTTTCCCATAGCTGAAACCGAACTGGTTTATCATGATCCTTACGAATTATTGGTTTCGGTAATTCTTTCTGCACAATGCACAGATAAGCGTGTGAATATGACCACGCCTGCTATTTTTAAAAAATATCCATCAGCAAAACAATTGGCTGAAGCCACATTTGATGAGCTTTTCCCTTTCATAAAAAGTATCTCTTATCCCAACAATAAAACAAAGCATTTGATTGGGATGGCACAAATGGTAATGAATGATTTTGATGGAAAAATTCCGATGACTGTTGATGAATTAATGAAGCTGCCCGGCGTTGGGAGAAAAACAGCGAATGTTATTACTTCTGTTATTGACCGGCAACCAAATATGGCTGTTGATACGCATGTGTTTCGCGTAGCCGCAAGAATTGGTTTAACCATAGATGCGAAAACACCACTGGCAACAGAAAAACAATTAATACAATTTATACCAACAGAACTTATTCATAAAGCACATCACTGGCTTATTTTGCATGGAAGATATATTTGTGTTGCCAGAAATCCTAAATGTGATGAATGCGGATTGAGACCGGTTTGTAAATATTATCAGAAAGTAGTTAAACCAAATAAAGAAAAAAAGCAGCGATGAGCTTTCAACTGCGAGCCACTATCCAGGAAACAGTAAAATTTATTCATGATGACGATTCACATCAATAATCAATTTCTAAATTCAACCTGTTCTTTAATTCTCTTACCAATGGATATTTTGCTGCAATGCGTTCAAATTTCTGGCGGCTGTTTAATGTAAGATGAAGTGGAATATCTTCCTGCTCGCCGGCTTCAATTAATATTTTAAAATTTACGCTGCGGTTATTAAATGCCTGTTGCACAAAATCACACAACAATGTTTTTTCCTGCTCAATAAACTTTTGTTGTGTAATTGCATTTACTGTAATGGTAAAAAAATTATCCGCCTCCACAGTAAGCTTTGCTGATTTGAATGTTTGAATGGTTGAATGTTTATTCGGCTGATTTTCCAATGTTGCTGCATATTCATTCCAAACATCTTCAAGCCTTGCAACGCTTAGCGCTTCTGCATCTTTAACCTCTTCAATAATATATTCAGTGCTTATTTTTTCACGTAGAGATTCAAGAAGGTTTTTCTTGCTGCCGTTTTTATTTTCAGGTATAGAATATTTTGGCTTTCTTTCCTGAACAGTATTTGATAAAGTTTCTTCTGTTTGTTTTTCTTCGGCTTTGGGTTTATCAGCAGTTTCTTTAATGTACAATTTAGAGGCAGTTGCCGGTTTTGCAATGGCTGATTCAACTGGTTTTGTTTTATACACTACAGGCGCATCAACCCGTTTTTTTTTAATGACGCTTCCATTATCATTTACCAGGTCTATTGCCTGTTGCAAATAATTTAATTTGATTAAAGCAAGTTCAACATGAAGCCTTTTATTGCGCGCCATTTTATAATTTATCTCAAAAGTATTTAAGATATTCATGGCACTTACAAGATAACTCATGCTTACCTTTTCTGCTTCATTAATATAACGCTGCTGCATTCCTTCAACCACATCAAGCAGCGCCGCAGCTTTTGCATTTTTGCTTACCAGAATATTGCGTATAAATTCAGCAAAACCATTTAACACCATATCACCTTCAAAACCTTTGCTGTTTATTTCATCATACAACAACAGCGATGAGCCAATATCCTGTTGCAATAAATTATCAAGCAGTTTAAAATAGTAATCATCATCAAGAATATTTAAGTGTTCAAGCGTGTTTTGATAGTTTACTTCGCCGTTTGTAAAGCTTACTATTTTATCAAGAATACTTAAAGCATCCCGCATGCAGCCTTCGCTTTTTTGCGCAATAATTTGTAAGGCTGATTTTTCTGCTTTTATATCTTCCTTCTCCACAATTTCCTGCAAATGTTCAACGGTATCATGCGTTGTTATTCTTTTGAAATCGAATATCTGACAACGTGATAAAATGGTTGGAATGATCTTATGTTTTTCTGTAGTTGCCAGAATAAAAATGGCATACGGCGGCGGCTCTTCAAGCGTTTTTAAAAATGCATTAAAAGCTGCAGCGCTTAGCATGTGTACTTCATCTACAATATAAACTTTGTATTTGCCGGCTTGCGGCATAAACCTAACCTGCTCAACAAGCGTTCTTATATCATCAACAGAATTATTGCTTGCCGCATCAAGTTCATGTATGTTTAATGATGTGCCTTCATTAAAACTTTTACATGAATTACAGGTATTACAAGCTTCACCATCTGGCTGCAGATTTTCGCAGTTGATTGTTTTAGCAAGAATACGGGCACAGGTTGTTTTGCCCACACCACGCGGACCACAAAATAAAAATGCATGCGCAAGCTGATTATTTTTTATTGCATTTTTTAATGTAGTAGTAATATGTTGCTGACCAACAACTGTATCAAAAGTTTGCGGGCGGTACTTTCTTGCAGAAACAATAAATTTATCCATAGCGAACCTGCAATTTAAGTATGCTGCGGCAGTTTTTTTATGGTGCTTTGGTTAAATTATGCACATGCGTTTCTTTTGTATGGAAGATGAACAAAAAACCTGCTGATAATTTAAAAGATTTTTTAGATAGTAAAGTTGAAGAATACAATCAGCCTTCATTTATTAAAGATGATCCTGTAAGCATTCCGCATCTTTTTACCAAAAAACAGGATATAGAAATTGCAGCATTTTTTGCGGCTGTTTTTGCATGGGGAAATCGCAAAACTATAATCAATAAATCAAAAGAATTAATGCAGTTGATGAATATGCAGCCGCATGAATTTTGTTTGAATACAGATTTAGACAGGTTGAAAAAATTACTGCATTTTAAACACAGAACATTTAACACAACAGATCTTTTATATTTTGTTGAATTTTTACAACATCATTATCAGCATAATAATTCTCTGGAACCCGCATTTACAAAATGGGGAACTGATGTTGAGCGCATGCTGATTGGCTTTCATCATTATTTTTTTTCTTTGGAAGATGTGCCTGTACGAACCAGAAAACACATTGCTACGCCGCAGAAAAATTCAAACTGCAAAAGACTGAATATGTTTTTAAGATGGATGGTAAGAGTTGATGATAAAGGTGTTGATTTTGGTATCTGGAAAAACATTAAACCATCGCAATTAATTTGTCCTGTTGATGTGCATGTGGCAAGAGTAGCAAAACGGTTTAATATTTTAAAACGAAAACAAATTGACTGGCAGGCTGCAATTGAATTAACTGAATATTTAAAAATATTAGATGCTGATGATCCGGTGAAATATGATTTTGCTTTGTTTGGTTTGGGTGTGGTTGAAAAGTATTAATACAATTTTCTTATCCAAAATCAAGCTCTGTATTATCACCAATATTTATGGTGCGGCTTAATCCTTTTACGCTGGCATCGCTGCCAATAAGTGAGTTGTCAATCACCACTTCAAAAAGGTTTGTATAAGAACCAATAATGCTGTCGCGCACAACAGAATATTCAAGCGTTGTATTTGCACCAATAGAAACATGCGGACCCACAATAGAGTTTTTTAGCCTGCATCCATTGCCTATACTTACAGGTGGAATTATAATAGAGTTTTCAGATTTCAAATTAGAATCTATAGTGCCGCCAAATTTTTTTAGCAGCGTGGTATTACTTTCCAAAAGCGTTTCTTTTTTACCGCAATCAAACCAGCTCTTTACTTTAAAAGATTGAAATTTTATACCGCGTCTTATCATGCAATCAAGAGCATCAGTTAAATTATACTCGCCAAAACTTGTTATATGTTGTGTAAACAAATGTTCAAGACATTCAAATAAAAAACTGGTGTCTTTAATTTTATAAATACCCACCAGCGCCATATTGCTTTTAGGAATAGCCGGTTTTTCAATCACGTGTGCAATAAAGCCATCCTCCCCAATTTCCGCAACACCAAAACTGCGCGGGTCATCAACTTTTTTCACGCCAAGCATATTATGCGGGGCATTAATTATTTCGTGAATATTATATTCGCAAATGGTATCACCAAGCGTTACAAAGATCTCGTCATTCCCAATTAAAGTTTTTGTAAGCTCAACGGCGTGCCCGGTTCCGCGGCGTTCATTCTGCTGCACAAAATGACACGTAAGATCAGGATACGTTTGCAATACATATTCCTGTATTTTATCACCAAGATATCCAACTACAAAAATAAATTCATGAATGCCGGCATCATGAAGCTGGTCAACTATAAAACTTAAAATTGTTTTGCCTGCAATAGGTATTAAAGCCTTTGGCTGCGTGTATGTATGCGGTCTAAGTTTGGCACCTGCGCCTGCTACTGGAATTATTGCTTTCATCAGAAATTCTTTTGCTGAAAACTTAAGCATCATGTTCAATTTACACGTTCAGCAGGGGCGTGAAATTAGTTTTTTTATAGAGGATAATTGTTATTATCACTATTAATTTTTTTTATATAAATTTTTATGAGTTCTCGCTGCATCAATTCTGCTTATTAACGATGCGCATTTAAAACAGATTCATCATCGTATTATATTTGTTCAATAAAATAAAATAATGAGCTTGCTATCTGCACCCGAAATTGTTTTAGATCAAATCTGCGAATTAGGCGAAGGCCCGGTTTGGGATGCAGAAAATCAACGCATATTATGGCTTGATATTATACGGGGAAAAATTCATCAATATGATATCAACACAAAAATTCATAAAGATTTTAGCGTTGGTGAAATGGTTGGTTGTATTGCCGCGAGAGAAAGCGGCGGCTTTATTGCAGGGCTGGAAAGCGGAATTGCATTTATAGATATAGAAAAAAATTCTGTGCGGCATATTGTAAACCCTGAAGAAGGTTTGGATAACAGGTTTAATGATGGCAAATGTGATGCTGCCGGAAGGTTTTGGGTGGGTACAATGGCATTATCAGAAGAAGAAAATAATGGTAACCTGTATGTAATGGAAACTGATCTTTTCATTACAAAGAAAATAGAAAACGTAAGCATTTCAAACGGCATTGCCTGGAACGCCGATAATACGATCATGTATTATATAAACACACCCACAAATTATGTTTTTGCTTTTGATTATTCACTTGAAACCGGTGATATAAATAATCAAAGAGTAGTGATAGATCTTACACATGAAAGCGGATTTGCAGATGGAATGACGATTGATGAAGAAGGCATGTTGTGGATTGCATTTTATGATGGGTGGCGTGTTGCGCGATATGACCCGCACACCGGAAACCTATTGCAGCAAATTGAATTGCCTGCAGCCAATGTTACTTGTTGTACCTTCGGCGGTGCTGATTTCAACGATTTATACATTACAACAGCCAGTAAAGAAATGAGTGATGAAGATTTACAAAAACAACCCGATGCCGGTAAATTATTTGTTGTAAA
>JBDTLW010000061.1:0-7846 GCA_039934575.1 Parafilimonas sp.
GACAAATGGGGCAGGCGGTTTTTATTGTTGCTTGGTACTGCCGGTATGGCTGTTTGTTTAACCGTTGTTGGCGCTGCATTTTATTTTGATATGGCAAAAGGTTACACAGTGCTTGTTGCCATTCTTGCATACATCGCATTCTTTGCTGTATCACTTGGACCATTGGCATTTGTAGTAATTGCTGAAATTTTTTCAAACAGAAATCGCGGTAAAGCTATGTCTGTTTCTATATTTTTTTTATGGGTTTCCGTGTATGTTGTATCACAATCTTTTCCTATGTTGTTAAGTGGTATTGGCAGCGCCTATACATTCTGGATATACATGGTGATGGCAGTATGCGCTTTCTTTTTTGTATTAAAACTTGTACCGGAAACAAAAGGAAAATCATTGGAAGAAATTGAAAAATACTGGATGCATGCTGAAGACAAAGCATCATCATTAAAACAATAAATTCAACATTAAATATAAAGAGATGAAAAGAATTGCCGTATTAACAAGTTGCTTTATAACAGGCATAATTATGTTTACTGTTTCCTGCAACAAAGATTCAGTTGATCCTAATTTGCCTGTATTGAAACTGCATCCTGTAAACGTAACAGGAAAATCAGGTCAGCATGTTTTAGATACGCTTGATATTGTTGCACCTAATGGTGTGGGCAAACTGCTTATTTCAAAAACAATAAATCTTGTTCCCGATGAAACATTTGGAACGCAAACTGTAACGCCGGTAAGTACTGGCGAAAATACATATCAGTATATTCTTGATTATACTTATCAGCCAGATGAAGTTGACAAATTAGTTGGTATTAATTATCATTTTGAAGACAGTAAAGGCAATGTGGCTGAAAAAGATCTTACTGTAAATACAAGTGCCTCTGCTGCACAAACGATTTATTCGCATAAATGGAAACTGATCTCAAAACTCTGGACAACAGTAACCCCGCAAGAGGAATCTGAAAATGATTGCGAGAGAGATGATATTTATTCATACAATGCAGACAGTACAATCAGTATAAATTACGGCGCTAACCCATGCACATTTGATGGTCTTAATATTTTTGATAAATGGTTTGTAAGTGATGATGAAAAAACATTTACGCAGATATATCATTCTGTTTTTAATCCTGCGCAAATAACAACAGAAGTCTATAATATAGAGTCTCTCACAAAAGATAAATGGGTAATGGATATAGCGCTTGATTTAAGTGTTTTTGGTTTGAGCGATCACGAAGTTTTTGTTTACACATTTCAGGCGCAGTAAAATTTTATAAAAAACGATTTAATTTTTTTTGAATGAATAACAGCAATAAAATATTAGCATTCGCTTTTGTTTGTTTTTTATTTTCATGCACATCGCAGAATAATACCGTACAGCAAAATACAGATATTACCACTTTAAAATTTACCGCTGAACCTGCTGAAGACTGGATGAATTTATTTAATCGCAAACATGGCTGGTTTGGCGCCGATGGTATTTTTTCAGTTCCTCTAAATGGTATTGATACAATTGGCGCAAATAATGAAACGCTGTTATTCTTTAGCGATAGCATGTTAGGTGATATTATAAATGACAGCCTGCAACCGGGTTTTGTAATGATTCATAACTCTGCAGCTATTATAAAAAATGATGAGCCAAAAGAAGAGAACATTCGCTTTTACTGGGATACAATTAATGGCAAACCTATTGGCTTATTTACACCAAATACGCCAAATGCAAAAGCAAAAGATTATTACTGGCTTGGTGATGGTTTTTTTAATAAAGACTTGAATGCAACCTATCTTTTTGCTTACCGCGTTCGTGATACAAGCGCGGCTGCTTTTGGTTTTGCAGAAGTTGGTAATGCCATTATAAAAATACCTGCAGGCAGTAAGCCTCCATTTCTTGATCAGCAACAAATGGAAACGCCATTTTATTTACCAGGCACTGCCGAAACGTATGGTTCATTTGGTGCCTGTATTTTTAATAATACAAAAGAAGCAGGTTATAAAAATGGCGATGGTTATGTATATGTATATGGTGTAAGAGGAAAGAAAAAAGAAGTGATGGTGGCAAGAGTAAAACCCGCAGATTTTGAAAGCTTTGATGCATGGCGTTTTTGGGATGGACAGCAATGGAATGCGGATATAAAAGCAGTAGCAAACATTACAGACCGTGCTTCTAATGAATTAAGTGTTTCGCCATTGCCTGATGGCAGATATGCAATGGTTTTTCAAACAGATGGTATAGGAAAATCTGTTGGATTAAGATTGAGTCTTCATCCCGAAGGACCTTTTGGCCCGGTTATAAGTTTATGGGATTGTAAAGAGCCTGATTCATCAAAAAATATTATTGTATATAATGCAAAAGCGCACCCCAATCTTTCCAAACCAAACGAATTATTAATAAGCTATAATGTAAACTCATTTGATTTCTGGAATGATATAAAAGTATTTCCAAACTTATACAGACCAAGATTTATAAGAGTAAAATTATTGCCATAATGAAGCGGTTATTCTTCATACTATTTTGTTTTCTCTGTGCTGCAGTTTCAGCGCAGCAGGCATCATTATTTTCTGTTGCAAATCCCTTGCAAAGCAATATGGTTATTCAGCAGGCAAAGCCCATGAAATTTTGGGGAACTGCACAAAACGGTGATGTAATTAAAGTAAAAGCAGACTGGATGAAGAATCCTGTTACTATTAATGCTGATAAAAATAATGAATGGTTAGGAACGATTGAAGTGCCTGCTGCAATTCCCGGAAAATATACAGCGCATACCATAACAATTATTGATAATAGTGATACGGTTAAGCTTAGTAATATTCTAATTGGTGAAGTGTGGTTATGCGGCGGTCAATCAAATATGGATATGCAGTTGAAACCATTTCTGCCCTGGATAAAAGGTGTTGATGATTTTGAAAATGAAATTGCAAAAGCCAATCATCCTGAAATAAGAGTGCTTGATATACCCACCGTTTTCAAGAAAAATCCTATTAAAGAAACAACAGGAACATGGAAAATATGCACGCCTGAAAATGCTGCAGATTTTAGTGCCGTTGCTTATTATTTTGGTTTGGCATTATTAGATAAACTGCATGTACCCGTTGGGTTGGTTACAAGTACTGTTGGAGGTTCATCATGCCAGATATGGACGAGCAGGGAAACGCTTGCTGCAGATGATTCACTCAATAAAAAATATTTATACCCTTATGATACAAGCGCTGCATCAAAAGAAATATTAGACAGCGTTATAACTTTTGAGAAAGTGGTAAGACCTGCATTATTTTATAATGGAATGATCTATCCTTTAAGAAATATTTCGCTGCGCGGATTTTTATGGTACCAGGGCGAATCGAACAGGAATGATGGAAGCATATACACAAGATTAAACATTGCAATGATCAAAAACTGGCGCACTTTATTTGCGCAAGGCGATCTTCCTTTTTATTATGTGCAGGTTGCACCATACAACTGGCAACAATATGATTCAATTAATAATAACGATTCAACTGCTTTTGATTATGCCATTTTTCGCGAAGCGCAAACAAATATTTTAAAAGAAAAAAATACAGGTATTGCGTTAACAATGGATATAGCGCAAGCTGATGACCTGCATCCGCGTGATAAAAAAGATGTTGGAATAAGGCTTGCAAAAAACGCCTTTGCAAAAACATATAACTTCAAAAATGTACAGTATGAAGGCCCGCGGTTTTCTTCATTCAGTATAAATAAAAATATCGTTACAGTATCATTTGATAAAGCAAGCATTGGCGCAGGTTTAACTACTTCAGATAATCAATCACCGAAACATTTTTTTATTGCAGGTAATGATAAAATGTTTTATCCGGCTGATGCAAAAATTGTAAACGATAAAGTGGAATTGTATTCACCCAAAGTTGATAAGCCTGTTGCCGTGCGATATGCATTTACCAATTATCCTGTTACAAATTTCTGCAACAAAGATGGTTTGCCTGCAATGCCATTCAGAACAGATACATGGAATGTTATTAATTCATCAAACACAAACAAGCAATGAAACATACATACATAGCAAGCATTGCCTTTTTATTTTTTATACTGATGAGTTGCAACAGCAAACAGCCTGTTGAAAATGATGGTACCATATCTCATGCAAGATGGTATGAAAAAGATTCGGCGAATCAGATCATTACAAAACCTGCACCGCAATGGGCAGAAATGTTGAGGCATGATACAGGATGGATTGGCGCTGATGGCATTTACAGTATGGCAACAAATGGTGTGGAAACGCCTGGTAAAGCGGATAAAACAAATACCTTTTTTTGGTTCAGTGATTGTATAATAGGAAATATTGTTGCCGATACATTACAAGCTAACTGGCAGTTGCTGCATAATTCAGTTGCTTATTTAGATGGTGATAAGCCTGACCCGAATAAAATTCATTTTTATTACAGAAAAGATAGCGCAGGTAATGCGCTGTCTATGTTTGAGCCGCATTCACCCAATTCAAAACCTGGCGATTATTATTGGCTTGGCGATGGTGTGTTTGATCATGCCATGGACAGCACTACTTATATTTTTGCATACAGAATAATGAGTGTGCCCGGCGGAATTTATCCTTTTGATGATATTGGTCTTGGCTTGATTGCTATTCCAAAAAACAGCAAGCCGCCTTACACAGATCAATACCAGTTAGATTGCCCTTTCTTTTTAAAAGACAGCAATGGAAAAGGCAAAGTTGTATTTGGTATAAGTGTGTTGCCAAATACAGTTGGCGCAGGCGCACCGCATCCTGACGGATATATTTATGTATATGGTGTGCGCGGACCAAATAAAGAATTGCTTGTGGCAAGAGTAAAAGATAATGAGTTTGAAAAATTTAATGAATGGCGTTTTTGGGATGGCAGCGATTGGAATGAAGATGTAAACAGTGCGGCCGCGTTAACAAGTCGTATTTCAAATGAAATGAGTGTGAGTTTTATGGATGATGGAAGAGTGATTGCCACGTATGAATTAGATACCAATTCACCTGATGTGGTTATACAGGCAGGCGCAACACCCTGGGGGCCGTTTCAGCCTGCAAAAAAAGTTTGGGAAACGCCTGAAATATATGATGGGATTGATTTTTATACGTACAATGCAAAGGCGCATCCGCATCTTTCAAAGCCCGGTGAATTGCTTATAAGTTATAATGTAAATTCATTTAATTTTATAGATAATATTACAAAGCATCCGTATCATCTGCGTCCGCGTTTTATTACTGTAAAATATAAATAGTATAGTCAGTGTTATCAAATAAAGTTCACTACAATTTTTTAAACCATTCAAATTAAAAACATGAAAAAAATTTTACTTCTAACAACTCTGCTTGTAATGAGTTATCATCTTTTTGCATTTACTACGCAAGGCGTTTGGCGCTGGCGTAACGATGATGGAACAGAAAAGACTGCAACCTGGAAAGCAAATCAGAATACGCCAATTACTATTTATTCAGCAGATAGTATAATACGGTTACGTATTGAAGTATATAATGATGGAAGCGGCGGCACACTTGATGGCGCTTTGTTTGAAGATTCGAGTGATGAAGTTGGTGGCCATTGGGACACTATTAAACTTGCAGCAAACTCAAATGCATTCATGCTTGCCGGTATAAGCTCGTTTGTTACAGATCTTCAACCAACAACACACCAGTTAAATGGACAAACTATTCCTCCTTATGCTTTTTTCCCTGGAAAAGAGATTGTATCCACTGAAAGGTTACCAAAGCAAACACTTGCCAAGGCTAAAACAACTGAGTTTGAATATGTGATAAAACCAACGTCAAACATAAAGCCCAATGTTACCTATTATTTTAGAGTTGATGCTGCAACTTATCCTTTCGGTTATGTTTTTCCGTCGTTAGTTTCTCAAGCTAATCCGGTGCCTCATGTAAGCATAGCGGATAAATCAATGATAGAAGGTAATAGTGGAACATCTCTCATGAAATTCAAGGTAACACTTGATCATGCTTACGCTGGTACTGTAAAAATCAAATATGCAACCGGAGACATTACAGCAACGGCAGGAAGTGATTATGTGGCAGCAAAGGGAACAATAAATTTTAAGCCGGGAACGACCTCAAAAACCATTTCAATAACTATAAATGGAGATACAAAAAAAGAAGCAAATGAACGTTTTAAAGTAAAGCTCAGTAACCCTAAAAATGCGCTATTTTTAGATTCATTAGGCATAGGCACAATAGATAATGACGATGCCGCTGCATTTGCTTCCAATTCCATGGTTAACAACAGTAAAGTGACTGATGCTGTAAGTGTGAAAGTTTTACCGGATCCTAATAAAGGTGATTTCGTGATACAAATGCAATTACCGTCGAAAGAGGCTGAGACAACATTGACGTTATATAACAACTTGGGTATAAAAGTATGGCAGCAGGAAATGGGTACAACAAGCGGGGCTGTTACTAAAAATGTTTATTTGAAAGATAAGCTGTCAGCAGGTTTATATGTGTTAATGATTCAAAGAAGTGATATACGCTATACTGCCAAACTTTTTATCAGCAAATAGCTGGCATTGATTATTGAGACATTCTTAGTAAAGGGGGAAAATTCCAGGCAATCATTGAGAAGAGATAAACGCTTTGCGAAGATGAAAGCATGATGGCTGCCGGTTTTCTGGCTATTCCCGCACACTAACTTTGGCAGACCGGGCAGATATGGGGAAATATTACAAAGCATCCATATCATTTAAGGCGAAGATTCATCACCGTAAAATATAAATAAATCAGATTACTTCTAAAGACTTTTATAATTCAAATTAAATCGTAACCTTTAATCATTAATACAAAAAATCATGAAAAAAATTCCACTTCTTATCGTGCTGCTTGTAATCAGTTATAATCTGTTTGCATTTACCACACAAGGCACATGGCGCTGGCGCAAAGACGATGGCTCAGAAACAACCGCCACATGGAGAGCCGATCAAAACACACCTATCATTATTGCATCAACTGACAGTATTATCCGCTTGCGCATTGAAGTGTATAATAACGGAAGCGGCGGAGTGCTTGATAATGCAAGATTTGAAGATTCGAGCGATGAAGCTGGTTCTTTTTGGGATACACTTAAGCTCGATGCAAATTCAAATGCATGGCAGCTTGCCGGCACAAGTCCTTTTGTAACCGATCTTGAAGCAACAACACATCAGCTAAACGGGCAAACCATTCCTCCGTATAGTTTTGATGCAGGAAAAGTTATTGTTTCTACAGATGGCTTGCCCGCTCAAACCCTTTTAAGCGGACATATATCTGAGTTTGAATATGCAATAAAACCAACGGCAAATATCAAACCCGGAGTTACTTATTATTTCCGCATGGATGCTGCAAATTATCTCATTGGCTATGTCTTTCCTTCATTAACAACATCCGGCACATTACCTGTAAATATTACAAGCTTTACGGCAACTCCAAATAAAAATAATGTGCTGCTAACATGGACAACAGCTTCAGAAGAAAACAATAGTCATTTTGATATTGAAAGAAGTGCAGATGGAAAAACGTATTCAAAAATTTCAACTGTACAGGGCAATGGCACAACTTCGCTTTCGCATACATACCAGGCGTATGATGATAAACCGCTTAATGGTATAAACTATTATCGCATTAAACAATTTGATGTGGATGGGAAATATCAAATATCTGATGTGCGGTCTTTGAAAATGGCATTGCAGAATTATATGTTGAAAGTATATCCTAATCCTGCACATGGCGATATAAGCTTTACTTTAAACAATTATAATGGCAGCGCTCTTACTGCAACACTGCATAATGTTTCAGGAAAAACTATGCATGAAGAATTGATGCAAACGAATGCTTCAGGCAATTATAAACTG
>JBDTLW010000062.1:0-7806 GCA_039934575.1 Parafilimonas sp.
ATACACTAAAAAATAACAAGGTTAAATGTGATGAAAAATTTAAATCACGAAATAAATGTATCTTTTGTTTTTAGGCAGTATAGTGTTTTCCTGATCTTCTCTGAAAAAACATTGTAGCATTATAGAGGCTTTACTTCTGATCTTCAGTTGAGATGAACCCGGAGGGGCGCAAGTTCAAATCCTCCCATAAAAACGGAACTACAAAGACACTTAAATTTGTCTTTTGTTTTTTATGGGATATACTCTTTCTTACTTTTCTCCAAAAGACATACTAATTATCACAATGGCTTACTGCTGATCTTAATTTCAGGTTTATAATTGCTTGATCAAGATTTAAAATAAAAAATGCATCCTCAAATATAGATTTTCGGATGATTATATAAATACGGTAAAAGCGTTAATGCAAGCACTCCACTTATTATTATAAACCCGGCAATTAAACCATGATTGCCATAAAACGCAGTTTCGCTTGCATCAGAGTGCAGCAATGCAGTAATAGCAAAGCAGGCAATTATTAAAACTATAAGTGTAACTATAAATGCCGGCTTGTTTACATATTTAATAAACACAAAAAAGATTAACCCCACAACGATAAACGTTAGCATCGTTAGTAATGGAATAGAAAGGAAATTAAACTCTAATGCAGGCATATAACGTGTAATGCCTCTGAATAAAATATCGTAAAAACCATTTACAATAGAAGCAGCAAGACCAGTTAATGCGCTTGCTAATAATGCTTTTGAAAAGATGGGAATCGTATCAGGCCTTCTCATAATGAAAGATTTTAAATTTTAAATAAATTTTTTAAATGCCTGTTAATTGGCCACAAAAATCAAGCCTGCGCAATTTTTACTACAAGAATGAAGCTATAACACCGGTTGTTTTGAATGTAATTTTTAGAAGTATTGCGCCTGATATTTATTAGCAGCTTGAAATAATTTTAGCTAAAAAAATTTTTTTTTCAATGATGCAAGACGTGTTATCTATTCAGAAATTCTTTCACTAACTCAACAGTAATTTCAGGTTGTTTGCTGTTTGGTATTGCTGTTTCAACTTCTCCCAAACAAGCGCCGTGCAAGCCTGGCAATATTATTAATTCAGCATTTGGAATAAGCCTTGAAATTTGGAAAGCATGTTCAGGCAATATCACGTCTTTATCAGCATTAATAACTAATGCAGGCGCTTTAACAGATTGAAGATCGCTGTCGTTCCAGTCTTTAAAATTCACCATTCTTTCTACGTCTTTATTAAACATATTCTGCAATGCATTTGTATCAGGATTTATTTTCAGAAATGCATCTTTCAAAGCCTGCGGCATATTATTAAGCGTTGCATTTTTAAATCCTTCAAAGAAGCCGGGAATAAATCCATCACGTTTACACGCTCCGGAAACAACAACAATTTTTTCTGCAACTTCAGAATGACGGATAGCAATTTGCATGGCTGTACTGCCGCCATTACTGAAACCTAAAAAATATGCTTTAGAAATGTGCAGTTGTTGCATTAATTCCGCAATATCATCAGCATCCTGTTCAAAACTTTCTGGCACAGGTCTGTCGCTTGTATGTCCATGCGCCTGTAATTCAACAGCAATTATTTTAAAGTGTTTTGCAAATAATGGAAGTATGTTACCAAAGGAAGTTTGAATAGTTGAGCCGCCACCATGTATCAGTACTAATGGCTTGCCTTTGCCACCTGCCTGCCTGGCAGGCAGGTGAATTTCATAATACATGTTTATACTATTTACGCTGGCATAGCTTCCTGTTGTCATTGTATTAATTGATAAGCTAAAATAATGTTTCAATATCTTTTAATCTCCTGACTGCCTCAATATCATGTGATGGGATAAACACAACGGAATGATTTTTTGCAAACAACTTTACTGTATTATATGTTTCTTCAGCCAGTGTATTGCTTGCATTATTACCGGGAAATTTATTTTCTAAAAGTTGTTGTTGCGTGTAACAAATATCTGCAGCAAAAAAAATAGTGCATTCATCTGCTTTAATTAAAACTGAGCAATGGTGATAGGTGTGACCCGGCGTTTCAATCAGAATAATATCTTTTGAATTGGTTAAATATTTTGCTTTATCAAATACATCGTAGCCTTCGTTTAGTTCAATCAATTCCGGCTTAAACCATGAAGGGTATAATTTTGGCAGATCGCCAAAAGGCTTTTCCCATTCAGCTTTGTTTGCAATAATTTTTGTGTTTGGAAAATATTTTATGCCATCGGTATGATCAAAATGCAAATGCGTAACTACAATTGCTTTTATTTTTTCAGCAGACAAATTCAGCTTCTGCAACTGATTATTTATTTCATCTTTTCTATACACTGCAAACCTGAATTGTGATCTGTCAAACCAGTTTGCAATAATCCCTGATGATTTGAAATAATCCTTAGTATTTACTTCAGCAATTTCTCCAGCATCAATTAAAAAAATTCCTTCCGGATGTTCAATGATCATCACATATATGGGGAGCCATTCTGTAAATTTTTTATCAAACAAAAAAGAAAGCAATGCCGGAAAACCCGAATGTTTATTTTGTCTGAATTTTGTTTTAACCTTAACAGCACCTGTTGAAACAAGATGAATTTTTACAGGTTGCTTATTGCAATGCAGTTTAATTGTGGCTGTATCAAACATGATTAAAGATAACAGGTTTCATAAAACAAAAAAGGAATGAAAAAATCATTCCCTTATATAAAAATTACATCAGCCAAACTAATTTATACGCACCGTAATAATCATTACATCATTATCCTTGTTTTTAAGCATTACGGTGATATTATAATTTTGTGAAGCGCCTTTAAGCTTGCCGGTAATATACATGGTACCGCCAAGTTCACGCTGAGAACTTACTTCAAAATCATTAATACTGTTTGATGAGAAAAAATCTGAAACGGCAGAAGCTGCTTCTGCTTTACTAATATTTTTCATTTCGTTTTTCTGCGGCAGTTTAACATCTAAATTGCTGCTGAAATAGCTGCTGAATTTTGCGGCGCTGCCCTCTTTTAAAGCATTAACTACAGCATCACTGTTTTGTGCAAAAGCCGAAAGCGTAAATAAAAATCCGAGTATGGTAAGAATTTTTTTCATTCTGAATAATATTGAATTTTGACTAAAGATACTGCTTATTGTTTAAGCGATATAGTTATGCAATTGTGAAATGTAATTTCATTCGGCAAATGAAAAATGAAATAACATACATATAAAAACTATGTAGTTTTACAGCATGAGAAGTAAACGAACAATTTTAATTATTATGGATGGATGGGGATTAGGAAAACTGCCATCTTCCGATGCTATTCAACATGCAAAAACACCTTTTGTAAGCAGTTTATACAACAAGTATTCTAACACAACTTTAACTACCTGTGGCGAAGCGGTTGGCTTGCCGGAAGGACAGATGGGAAACAGTGAAGTTGGGCATTTAAACATTGGTGCCGGCAGAATTGTTTACCAGGAATTACAACGCATTAATGTTGCTGTGCGCGAAGGTGAGTTTCAAAAAAATGAGCATCTGCTTGCAGCCGTTAAATACGCCAAAGAAAACAATAAGGCTTTACATTTAATTGGCTTGGTAAGTGATGGCGGCGTACATTCTCACATAAAACATCTTGAAGCAATTTGTGATGTGTGCGCTGCACAAAATTTGAATGAAGTTTACATTCATGCCTTTACAGATGGACGTGATACAGACCCGAAAAGCGGTTTACGTTTTATAAAAGAATTGCAACAGCATTTGAATAATACTGTTGGAAAAATTGCCAGTGTAAGCGGAAGATATTATGCCATGGATCGTGATAAAAGATGGGAACGTGTAAAGCTGGCGTATGATGCTTTGGTAAACGGTGAAGGCAATAAAGCAACAGATGCTGTTGCAGCTATTGAGCAATCATACTCAAACAATGTTACTGATGAATTTATAAAACCAACTGTTATAATAAATGAAGCGCAACAGCCTTTGGCAATCATTAAAGATGGTGATTCAGTTATCTGTTTTAATTTCAGAACAGACCGTTGCCGTGAAATAACATCAGCGCTTACGCAACAGGAATTTCCTGATTATAATATGCACCCGCTGAAGTTATATTATACAACCATGACGGAATACGATCACACATTTAAAGATGTGCATATTATTTTTGAAAATGATAATCTGAATAATACGATTGGCGAAATAATGGAACAAAATAATAAGAAGCAGATACGCATTGCAGAAACAGAAAAATATCCGCACGTAACTTTCTTTTTCAGTGGTGGAAGAGAAACGCCGTTTACATGTGAAAGCCGCATTCTTGTTCCTTCACCAAAAGTTGCCACGTATGATCTGAAACCTGAAATGAGTGCGTATGAGGTAACGGATAAACTTATTCCTGAAATTGAAAATGAAACTGCAGATTTTATTTGTTTAAACTTCGCAAATGCGGATATGGTTGGTCATACCGGTGTGTGGAATGCGGTGATAAAAGCAGTTGAAACCGTTGACACCTGCGTTGAAAAAGTTGTTACTGCTGCGCTGGCGCATGGCTATACAATTTTCTTAACTGCAGATCATGGCAATGCAGATTATGAGATAAATGATGACGGTTCTCCTAACACTCAACATTCATTAAATCCTGTTCCTTTTTTTATTATTGATAAAGAATGGCGCGGCGAAGTAAAGCCTGGTAAACTTGGAGATTTAGCGCCAACAATACTTACGTTTATGGGGTTGCCGCTGCCAAAAGAAATGACCGGAAATATTTTAGCCACGCCATAATTTATTATACTCTTTTATGCTTACCCAAAACGACATCAAACAAAAACTTGGAATATTCGCCGCAGATTTTATACAACAAAATATGTGTGTGGGTTTAGGAACGGGCTCCACTGTTTTCTTTCTTTTAAAAGAGCTGGGCAAACGCAAAAAGCAAGGCTTGGAATTTACTGCAGTATGCACTTCGCTGCAAACACAAAATATTCTTAGCGAAGAAGGCATACATTTTATTTCACTGAATGATGCAGATAATCTGCAGCTCACAATTGATGGCGCTGATGAAGCAGATGTGCATGGTAATTTAATTAAAGGCGGCGGCGGCGCTTTGCTGCAGGAAAAAATTGTAGCATCCTCATCAGATGAGCTGATCATTATTATTGATGAGAAAAAAGATGTGCAAACACTCGGCGCATTTCCTTTGCCTGTTGAAGTAATTACTTTTGGATGGAAGCATGTGCAGCGAAAAATTGAAAGCCGTTATAACATCAGCGCTAAACTAAGAGAAAAAGAAAATAAGATTTTCATCACAGATCATCAGCATTATATTCTCGATTGTTATTTTAATACCATTCATGATCCTTCTCAATTGAATACAGAACTGCATTTAATTCCCGGCGTTGTGGAAACAGGTTTGTTTACAGGCCTGGCAACAAAGATCATCACTGGTTTTGCCGATGGAAATATTGAAACGCGGAATGTATAATTGTACTTTATGTAAGTTTTGTTTTGCCTTCATTATGTTGTTGCATTGCATGAAGATTAAACGCAGATGTTTAAGTTCAGGATAAAATATTTTATATCTTTCATTATACTGCTGGTAATAGAAATTTGCATTGCATTATTTGCACATGATAATTTTATTCGTCCATACCTTGGCGACTTTCTTGTTGTAATATTAATCTACAGTTTTATCCAATCTTTTTGTAAGCTGCCTTATTTTCCAACAGCTATTGCAGTACTCTTATTTTCTTACATAATAGAAGTGTTTCAGTATTTTAATATCGTGCAGATTCTTGGATTACAACATTCAACATTGGCGAGAACAATTATCGGTACTTCATTTGCCTGGCAGGATATTGTTGCTTATACCGCAGGCATCGGTTTGGTAATTTTATTAGAGAAATTTTTTAACAACCGCTTCCTGTAATCCTTATTTACAACCACTCAGCATAAGCGTAGTAATGCTATATCGTTCTTTTTCTAATTTCCGTTTGTACATATTTTAATACAGCATAAAACGAAAATTTATATGGCGCAATATTTCATCAAGCTGCCAAACAACAGGCAGGGAAATGTAAAAACAGGCATCAGAAAAAAAGATAAAAAAAGCCTGATGAATTTTTTTAAACCCTCTAAACAATTAAACAAAGAAGAAAAAATTGCTTACATAGTAGAAGTAGAACCTGTGTATGATATACGTGAATACCGGTTATTAAAAACAAAAGAAGGCGCATGGCTTAATGATGGAGAGGATAAATGGCTTTGCCATGGAGAACCTGCTTTTAATTCCGCTATTAAAAAAGCAATTGATGAGTATGAAACGGTGAATGGGAAACCGGTGTTGTAAGAAAATTTAATTTAGAAGATTTCACGTCATCTATTTCTGTCAAAAAATATTATTAACGCGGAACGATACCTGACAAAAGGAAATTACTTTTCGTTCTTCAGTTGTTTTAATTTGCTTTCTAATTCCTCAAAGCTGAAAGGTTTATTTAAAATACCATCAGCAAAATGGCTGTGATAATCTAAAAGAGCAAGCGGATCGCCGGAGATCAAAATTATCTTTATACGAAATGGCAATATATTTTTCAGGTCTTCAGAAATGTGCCTGCCATCATCATCTTTCAAATTAATGTCCACCAATACAACATCAGGTTCAACTTCTATCAATTTATCAAGAAAGCCTTCTGAATTTTCAAATGTTGTTACTGCATAATCACTCTTTTTTCCCCATGCATTCATTGAGGTAAGAAAATCAGTTTCATCATCAATCACAAATATCTTTTTCATTATTGTTTCTATTAATGTTTATAAATACTTTTAAAGCAAGATAATTACAAATTTGATGCGCACTTTATTTAAAGAATCGGGACGTTTGTTACTTTAATTAAATGTCTATGTTAAAGGTGGCAGCGTTTATCACATCACCGAAGCCAAATCAATTATTCTTCAACTCAAATCTTTGCCTTCGTTTAAACGATTGATTACTTATCGTAAGACAACATAACATCAGTCTCATTTCTTCACCCCCGCTTAATGCCGCACAAGGTTTATCCCATAATCAAGCAAGCTTTACAGGCCGTGGATTATTCCAATACTATTACCGGTAAAGCTTATAGAATTCTTTTCTAAAAACTGTCTTAATTTATTGCCGTTTGTTCTTTGCAGTTTATACATTGTTCCATCAAACAAAAGCAAAAAAATTCCTTGCATAATAACGGATGAACCGTAGCCTTTCAACTGATCGTTGTTGCGGGTTTCGCCATGACTGTTTAAGTATATGCCGGCGCCAACATACAGCACATCAAGTGAGCCGTTAATAAGAAATGTTTTTTCAATAGCCTGCTGCGCTTTTAAATTATCTGCTGCGTTAAGTTGCTTTGTAAGATTTCTTTTAGCGCCGCTGAAGCCAAGTACAGAAACACCAAGATTGGCAACGCCCCAAATGGTGCTCATTTGGTAAAAATATTTATTGGCACCGCCATGAGAGCTTGCCCAGCCTGCTGCACCAATACCAATGTTTGCAATGCCCCAGCTTCCTAAAACTTTCATGCCTGTAATAGTAATATGGTTGCGCGAATAATTGAAACCGCTTAAACTGTCTTGCGCAAAAACATGTATATAGCTTAGCATCATTATTAAAATAAATATCTTCTTCATAGATAGCAGGTGTATAAAATTTTTACAACAACAATTTCTTTTTAAGAACAAGTAAAATATATGAATGCATGTATCATTTTAATCTGCAGTTATAAAATTTATTTAGGAAATTCTCCAAAGTGCCAGAGAATACCGGATGGATCATGCAAATAACATTCGCTG
>JBDTLW010000063.1:0-7802 GCA_039934575.1 Parafilimonas sp.
TAAAAAAAGCCTTCAACATATATGGTATAGAAGGCATTATTGTATAAGCACTGATGAACACATTAATGGAAGACGATAGGGCGGCAAATATAGCAATTTTAAACCTGCCTTATAGCGGGCTAAAATGTTTAACTTATTTAAAATCATTATTAAAAATTAATGATGCCTGCCGCAAACTTTCCGGTTTACCTACATCAATAAATTTTGTACCGGAATGATCAAATGATAAAATTTTATATTCAGCGCATAATGAAAGATACACATCAACCATAGAAAATTTTGTTTCGTTTTGCAGCATCAATGAAAATATTTCCGTGCTGATGATGTGAATGCCGCTGAAAGCTTTTGCCCTCAACCCCAGCCCTTCTCCATGAATAGAGAAGGGAGATATAGGAATTTTAATTTCATCCGTTTTTTCATTTTTCCAGCCGCATAAAATATCTTCTTCATTAAATAAAAAATAGCGTGATGTTTCGCGGTTGGTTGTTGCAAGTGTTGCCAGTGGTTTATTTTTTTTATGAAATGAGATCATTTCGTTTAGCGGTAAATCTGTAAGTATATCTGCATTCATTAAAACAAGATCTTCTTCATTATTAAAATACCATGCAGCACGTTTTAAGCCGCCGCCTGTTTCAAGTATAGAATCAGTTTCATCTGAAAAAGTTATGTTGCTTCCCCAACCATTATTATCATGTATTGATTGAATTATTTGTTCTGCAAAATGATGCAGGTTTATAATCACATCATACATACCAAACTGTTGCAGGTATTCAATATTTCTTTGCAGCAAGCTTTTACCATTTACTTCAGCTAATGCTTTTGGATGATTATCTGTAAACGGTTTTAACCGTGTGCCGAAACCTGCGGCTAACAACATTGCTTTCATAATGCAGCTTCAGGTTTATAATTCTCTGTTTGCTTCACCCAATTTGCTTCATTCAAATGCTGTACATTCACTTTTACCTTGTATTTATTTTTAAGATGTCGTGCAGTTTGCTCAGCAGCATACACACTTCTGTGCTGCCCGCCGGTGCAACCAAAATTTATCATAAGATTATTAAAACCTCTTTTAATATAATCTTCCACAGAAATATCAACCACATCATACACGCCGTTTAAAAATTCATTCATGCGGGTGCGCTGCTCTAAAAAATCTGTTACTTTTTTATTTTTGCCGGATAGTGTTTTAAACTCTTCAAATCTTCCGGGATTTAATAAACCTCTGCAATCAAAAACAAATCCACCGCCATTACCGCTTTCATCCGGCGGTATATTTTTTTTGTAAGAAAAACTGTTGATGTTTACAACAAGCGGTGTTTGTTCATCTGCCTGAAAGGGTTCAAAATTAGTAATGATCTCAGGTGAGGTTATTGCATCAAGCATCCTGCTTAATTCAGGTGTAATTATTCCAACACGATTTTTCTGTAAAAAAACTTTCAGATTCCTTAAAGCCAATGGAATGCTGGTAAGAAAATGCGCTTTACGCTCAAACAACCCGCGAAAGCCATACGCTCCCAATACCTGCAGCAAGCGTATTAAAACATAACCATCATACTGACCGATAAAAACATTTCTGTCAACAGGATTTAAAAGAAGTTCATCAATTACATCTAAATAATAATGCAGCAAATCATTTTTCCACTCATCGTTTAACTGCGCTTTTGCCTGCCATAATAAACTTGCCACATCATATTGCAAAGCGCCTTTCATACCTCCCTGGTAATCTATAAAATACACCTCATTATTATTTATAATTATGTTTCGGCTTTGAAAATCGCGAAACATAAAATATTTATATTCTGTTTGCGTAAGATAAGAAGCAAGCCCTTCAAACTCATCAAGCATTGCCTGCTTATCATACGGCAGTTGCAGCGTATCAAGAAAATAATATTTGAAATATAAGAGATCGCTTAGTATTGCCTGCTTACCAAATTCTTTTGCCGTTAAGCATATATCATAATTTAATTCCTTATCACCATTTATTTGCAGTTTTGCCAAATGGTTAAGGCTTTTTTTATACAGGTGAAAAGCATGATCGTCATGTCCGTACTTTTCTAATATATCAAGCAAAGAAACTGTTCCTAAATCCTGCTGTATGTAAGCTGTTGTTTCATCATTCACATACAAAATTTCAGGTACAGGTAAATTTTTATTTTTAAAATGATTGCTGAATTCAATAAAAGTTTTATTCTCTTTTATATTTAAATTATAGGTTGCTATAAATGTTTCATCATTATAAAATACCCTGAAGTAAATACGATCGCTTCCGCTGCGGGGCAATTGCTCAATTCTGCCTGGCGATTCTCTTTTAAAAGAGATAAAAAGATCCTGTATTATATCAATAATTATTTTCATTGGTCAGCATTAAAAATTTCGGGCTGTAAATGTACTTGTAAATTCATTTATTTTTGCATAATGAATTTCTCTTATAAACATTTATTACCTGCAGATTTTAATGATAATTCCAGAGTATGGATTTATCAAAGCAGCCGTTCATTTACAGTTAGTGAAGCGTTGCATATTGAAGATCAGCTAAAAGGTTTGGCAGCGAACTGGAATAGTCATGGTGCGCCTGTAAAAGGACATGCAAATTTATTTTTCGGCCAGTTTATAATATTAATGGCTGATGAAGATACCACTGTTGTTGGCGGTTGCAGCATTGATAGTTCGGTACGCATTATTCAGCAAATAGAAAAGCAGTTTGGTGTTGAAATGTTTAACTGGCAAAATCTTGCGTTTATTGTAAAAGATAAAGTTCAAATTATTCCGCGCCAGCAATTCAGTTATGCTTTTGAAAATAATCTTATTACTGCAGACACATTGTTTTTTAATAATGCAGTAACAACAAAAAAAGAGTTAGAAGAAAGATGGATCATTCCAATAAAGGAGAGCTGGCTGAAGGCAAAAATTAATACTGAAGTGTAATAATATAAGCGGAAGTAGCTCATCCGGTAGAGCATCAGTTTCCCAAACTGAAGGCGGCGGGTTCAAGTCCCGTCTTCCGCTCATAAACCTTAACCCTTTCATTGCTGCCAATCTGTCTCAATTCAATATCTTTGCAAATCAATTTTTAATCAATGCTTGATTTGGTTGCAGGAAAGATACATGATGAAACGATTCAGGGCGAAGCATTTGCGCCTTTTGCAAATGATCTGAATAATTATAATAAAAAATTTTATATAGAAAGTTATGGTTGCCAGATGAATTTCAGCGATAGTGAAATTGTAGCCTCCATTTTACAAAATGAAGGCTTTGGCGCAACGAAAAATTTTGAAGAGGCAGATTTGATTTTATTAAATACCTGTTCCATTCGCGAAAAAGCAGAGCAAACTATCCGCAAACGTTTAACTGAATTTAAAAAAATTAAACACGCTAAACCTGCTATGTTGGTTGGCGTGTTAGGTTGCATGGCAGAACGTTTGAAATCAAAATTATTAGAAGAAGAAAAGTTAGTTGACATTGTTGTTGGCCCTGACGCATACAGAACATTGCCGGGCTTGATTGAAGAAGCAGAAACCGGTCAGAAAGCGGTGAATGTTTTATTGAGTCGTGAAGAAACTTACGCTGATATTTCGCCTGTGCGTTTAGACAGTAATGGTGTTACTGCATTTATTTCCATCATGCGCGGATGTAATAATATGTGCAGCTTTTGTGTAGTGCCTTTTACACGCGGCAGAGAACGCAGCCGCGATGCAGTTTCAATTATAAAAGAAGCACAGGAATTATTTGAACAAGGTTTTAAAGAAGTAACATTACTTGGGCAGAATGTTGATAGTTACCTTACCCCCAACCCCTCTCCACAAGTAGAGATGGGAGCCTGGATAACCTTTGCGAAGTTGTTGGAAATGGTTGCGCAAATTTCACCTGAGTTAAGAGTACGTTTCAGTACATCACATCCAAAAGATATTACTGATGAAGTGCTGCATATAATGGCGAAGTATGAAAACATCTGCAACTATATTCATTTGCCCATACAAAGCGGAAGCACGCGTATTTTGCAATTGATGAACCGCACTTATACACGCGAATGGTATAAAGCAAAGCTTAATCGCATAAGAGAAATTATTCCTGATTGCGGAATAAGCTCAGATATTATTTCAGGTTTTTGTACGGAAACAGAAGAAGATCATTCAGATACTTTAGATATAATGCAAAGCAGCAGGTATGATATGAGTTATATGTTTTTTTATTCTGAAAGACCGGGCACACTTGCTGCAAAAAGATATACAGATGATATACCTAAAGAAGTTAAAAAAAGAAGATTAAAAGAAATAGTTGAATTGCAGGGAAGGCTTTCATATCAAAGCAATAAAAATAATGTTGGTAAAACTTTTAAAGTTTTAATTGAAGGCGACAGCAAAAAAGCTGATACAGAATGGAAAGGCAGAAGCTCTCAAAATAAAATGATCGTTTTTCCAAAAGGAAATTATAATTATAAGAAAGGTGATTATGTTTTTGTAAAGGTGATTGATTTTACGCAGGCAACATTGATTGGAGAAATAGTAAAAGAATTGTAATGGTTGATAAAATAAGGAATGAGTTGACTAATCTTGAAAAAGAAAAAAATATAAAGATTCTTTATGCAGTTGAATCAGGAAGCAGGGCTTGGGGTTTTGCATCAAAAGACAGCGACTGGGATGTAAGATTTATTTACGTACATAACTATGATTGGTATTTATCAATCAATGAAAAAAAAGATAATATAGAAACTATCTTACCCAATGATATTGATTTAAGCGGATGGGAATTGCGGAAGGCTTTATTATTATTCAGAAAATCTAATCCGCCATTGTTAGAATGGTTAAGAAGTCCAATAGTTTATAAAGAAGAATTTTCAACAGCTAATCAACTAAGAAATGTTGCGAAGGATTATTTTAATCCTAAATCATGTTTGTATCATTATCTCCACATGGCAAATGGAAATTTTGAAGCCTATTTTAAAACAGATATGGCGAAAATTAAAAAATATTTTTATGTACTCAGACCAATTCTTGCATGCTGTTGGATTGAAAGAACAAATACAATGGCGCCGATGGAATTTGAAGTCTTAGTTGATAAAGAAATTTCAAATAACAATTTAAAAAAAGAAATAAATAAACTCTTAGTCAGAAAGAAAAATGGAGACGAGTTGGACGTTGAAAAACGAATTCAAATAATTGATGATTTTATTATTGACAAATTAGAGCATTTTAAAAATTTGTTAGCTGATTTTGATTCAAATCAATCTCCTGACATGGATTTTTTGAATAATATTTTCAGAAGTACACTACAGGAAGTTTGGAGTAATAATTAAATTATAATGGCAGAAATACAATCAATAAAAAACAGGTTTGGAATTATAGGAAATTCACCCGCCCTTAATTATGCAATACAGGTTGCCATGCAGGTTTCGGCAACAGATCTTAGCGTGCTTATTGTTGGTGAAAGCGGAGCGGGGAAAGAATCATTCTCGCAAATAATACATTCTTTATCTGCAAGAAAACACAATGCTTTTATTGCTGTAAACTGCGGCGCTATTCCTGAAGGCACAATAGATTCAGAATTATTCGGGCATGAAAAAGGTTCATTTACCGGCGCAGTTGACAGCCGCAAAGGCTATTTTGAAACAGTAAGCGGCGGCACTATTTTTTTAGATGAAATTGGTGAAATGCCAATTGGTACACAAGCACGTTTACTGCGTGTTTTAGAAACAGGTGAGTTCATTCGCGTGGGTTCATCCAAAGTGCAGAAAACAGATGTGCGTGTAATTGCGGCCACCAATAAAGACCTGTATGAATCAACCCAAAACGGAAAATTTCGCCAGGATCTGTATTATCGTTTAAGCACAGTTCCTATTCGCGTGCCGGCGTTAAGAGACCGCAAAGAAGATATTAATTTATTGTTCAGAAAATTTGTGGTTGATTTTGCTGAACGTTATAAGACCACGCCTGTGCAATTGGAAGATGAAGCAAAAAACATGTTAATTAACTATACCTGGCCGGGCAATGTGCGTGAACTGAAGAATATTGCAGAGCAATTATCTGTGTTAAGTACAAATCAAATAATTACCGCGGCAGACCTGAATCGTTTTTTACCTGAAAAAAATGTAAACCGTTTGCCTGTGCTTGCATCTTCACAACATCTGAATGGTGAGTTTAATAATGAACGGGAAATTTTATACAAGCTGTTCTTTGATATGAAGAAGGACGTAACAGAGTTGAAGAAAATGTTTTTAGAAATTCTGAAAAACCCTGCACTTGCTAACAATGCCGCAAATTTTACAGCAGAATCTTTACAAAACGATTATAGTATAAACGGCAATGATTACAACGCACATGCTTTGTCCAATGTGCAGACAACAAGCTTACCCGTTAATGCACATCACGGTAATCAGCCGGTTATTATTTCTAATAAAGATGAAATACAAGAGCATGAAGAAGTAGAAGAATCTTTGAATATTATGGACAAAGAACATGAACTGATCATAAAAGCGCTTAAGAAACATCGCGGCAAAAGAAAAGATGCTGCACTGGATTTAGGAATAAGTGAAAGAACATTATACAGAAAGCTGAAAGAATATGATATTAATGAATAAAAAGCAGTCAACAGTCAACGGTCAACGGTCAACAGTAAAACGTTGGTCTATGATCTATGGTTTATTGTCTATGGTCTTTTTACTTTCCTCCTGCGGCGTATATACTTTTCGTGATGTATCAGTAGATTATTCAAAAATAAAAACTATTAAAGTTGGTTTTATTGATAACAAAGCGCATTATATAAATCCTCAGCTAAGTCCTAAATTAACAGACAATCTTAAACAAAAAATAAATAGTTATACCAAGCTCACAATGGTAAATAGCGATGATGCTAATTACATTATTACGGGTTATATAAACCGGTATGATGTTTCTCTTTCTGCTATCAGTAATAATCAATCTGCAGGTAATCGTTTAACGGTTGGCGCTTCTATTACTTTTACAAATACAGTTGATAATAAAACAGATAATTTTACGGTAAGCAGAGATTTCGATTTTTCTGCCAGCTTATCTCTTCAGCAGGCAGAAGCAGGATTGCAAGCTGATATCATCAATCAGCTAACTGATCAGATATTCAACCATATTTTTTCAAATTGGTAGAGAATAGTATTTTCACCCCAAAGTATTAATTAATGATTTCATCTTCTGCTGAAAATATTTTACAAAATCTTGTTGCATCATCATCATTGCAGGATGCCTCTGCAGAAGAGCTTCAGCAAATAATTAATACACATCCATATTATGGAGCAGCGCATTTTCTTTTAGCAAAAAAATTATACCTGTCAAAAGAATTAGGCAATGAAAATACTTTACAAAAAGCGGCTTTGCATTTTTCAAATGACTCATGGCTGCATTTTAATTTGAATGATATTGAGAAAAAAAATACTGCAGAAAATGTAATCATAACTCATGCAGATGATGCAATTGCGGTGAAAGAAAATGATGAAACTGATCATTCAATTAATACAGCATCCGCAGAAATTTTAAAACCTTCAGAAGAAATAAAAGCAATTGAAGAAGTAAGCGTTTTAGAAACAGATGAATTAGAAACGGCAGAAGAAGAATTGGCTGAAGCAAACAGTGAAGCAAATGATGCGATACATTCAAAATTAAGCAGCATGTTGCAGCAGCAAGCCGCTGCGTTTGAAAAACCTGTTGAACCGGTTGCAAAAATTTCTATAGAGAATACGCCTTATCACCGCGTTGATTATTTTGATTCGCAGGGTATAAAACTTGATGAAGACAAAGCGAATGATAAGCTGGGAACGCAGTTAAAACGTTTTACTG
>JBDTLW010000064.1:0-7776 GCA_039934575.1 Parafilimonas sp.
TCGTGAAGGTGATTATAAATTTATTTTTTATCCCGGCATCTGGGATATTAATGAGTTTTACAATGTAAAAAACGATCCTGAAGAAAAGAAAAATCTTATACGTGCAGCAGCCTATCAGCCACTAATAAAAAAAATGCGCAGCGAAATGTATGACTGGCTTGAACAAACCGGCGGTATGCAAATACCATTAAAGCGGCTTGATGGAAAGCGGTTTGATAACCTGTATAATAATACATATTGAATCTGTTGAATACCGCTTAATATAATTATGAAGAAAATCTTATTGAGGTTAATTGTATAAGTTCCGCGAATTATACAGACCAAATTTAAAATACAGCTTCCGTAATTTTTACATCACTGCGCTGAAACGCTTTCCTGGCAAGCATTTCAGCAGATGCAGCATCTTTCTTTTTTCCTTGTTTTTGTAATGCTGTTGCAAGACCTGTATAAGACCAGCCATTATTTAAATTGATTTGTAAATCTTCACGAAAAGTTTTTTCAGCGTCTGCATACTTACCTGCTTTTATTAAAACGTTTCCTAAATATTCTCTTGCCGGATGCACCCAGTCTTTTGGTTCATTATAAATCATAGCATCTTCCAGTTGTACTGCTTTGGTAAGTAATGAAATTGATTGTGATAAATTATTTTGTTCTTCAGCAATTACACCCGACAATATTTTTTCAGCAACCTGAGCGCCATTAATTCCGGGGTTTGCATAATTAGGCGCAGGCGCTTTGAGCTGATCATTCTTCAGATCAAATTGCAAAGCTTTCGGAGGAAAACGAAGGACTATCATTATCACCTGTTTCTGTAGATCAAATTATTTCGCTCAATGCCACAGCAGGTTTGCATATACATACGAAGATGCAATTTCAGGCTCATTTAAAATATCATTCCATTTTCCAAAACGGATGTTTGTTAAAACAGGTGTCATATAAACATATTGCACAAAAACGCCAAAAAAATCAGGTATGCTAAGCCAGGTTGTATCAATACTGTTTCGCGTATCAATAGACGCTTTGATGGCATCAGCATAACGCCCGTCCATATTTGCACAGGTTGCCTGCATGTGCAGATTGTGTATCAGATAAAGCCCGCTATTAGCTGCAACAGCAGGGTATTTACTGAGATAATTTTCATATCCTTTTACTGCTTCTTCATTCACCGTAACGCCTTCTGCATAATGACCTGTTCGTATATAAACATGAGAAGGCATGTGCACTACATGTGCAACGCCGGGCATAAGCGAAGGCAATTCTTCAGCAACCTTTAATGCTCTTTCAGGATGATCAGATGCTTCAACAGCATGAATATAATAATGCGCTGCGCCCGGATGTTCAGGATTAATTTTAAGAACATCTTCAAGTGTTGTAACAATAAGCGGTGTCCACAATTTTGGTCTGCCATACCTGTCGTATAAATCCCATGGATGTTGAATCATCAATGCATCCGCATATAAAACTGCCACATCAATGTTGCCGGGAAATTCTTCATGCGCCTGCTTCATTGCATCTGCATATAATTGATCTAAATGCTCTCTTGTTTGTGCAGTATCTGCAGAATACCGAGCAGATATGGCATTTATCAAAGCCTTATCAACGCCAGGTATATTGGATGATAAAGCCTTTGCTTTTTCTATAGCCAGCAGTGCATCGGGCGAAGCTGTATAACCAAGATCGTTTATGTTAGGTCCATAAGCCAATGCCTTGCCCCAATAACCCATAGCAAAGCTGCTATCGAATTTTGTGCTTTTATCAAATGAAGCAAGTGCTTCAATGATGTGATAACCATAATACATATTTATGCCTTGCTGAAAATAAATATATGCGCTGTCATTATTTTCTGTCAGGGGCATGCGATACTTTCCCCAACCATCAAGCAATGGAATTTCATTAGCGGGATCATCAAGATTAAAGCCTGCAATATTTACAGCACAACCTATTATAAATTGTTGTTTATAACGGCTAACATTTAACCTGGCTTCTTCTGAAGATATTGAAGCCGGCTTTGAGATATGGATGTATGCCAGCGATAATAAAGAAGTTAATAAAAGGCTTAACATTATTTTCATGTGAATTTTTTATTTTTTAAGTTGCCACATGCAATTCATTAAAAAAAATTTCTTGTTTGTTATGAAGTTATCTTAACGCTCATTTCATAAAACATAATTTAGTACGCTACAAATGTGACAATATGTTTTGTAATCTTTAAGAAAGATCAGAACTCTTCAAATAGTTATTTGGATACTTAAAAGTAATATTTATTAAAAGAAACGAGAACTTTTTTGGCGGAACTTTTATGATTTTTTTCAGGGCTCCAAAGTACGTTTATATTCAATCATCCAAATGTTCAATTGGCTTTTTCCAAATCTGCATACAACCCCAAATGAGTGCTGCTAAACTTCCAATCACCCATATATAAAATACAATATTGCCCCAATCAATTTTATCTTCAAAAAAAGCATACCCTAATTTAACGCCGATAATTACATTAACCATGACCCAGACAATGAATAAGCCTATGCTTAAAGATATGCGCCTGAAAAATTCTCTTACTTCTGGTTCCATGGGTGAAAAATAATCAATTATTTCAATGTTCAGTTTCCGGAATGTAACAGCAATATTTTTGTACACACTGTCAAAATTCAAATGTTTTTGATTACTAAAATGCGTACCGATATTTGCTGTAAAGTATCATGATAAGTTTCAAAAAAAATATTCATTGAATTTTTTTCTTTTCTACATGTGCGGATGATGTAATTCCATTTGTTAGAGTTAACAATTTTTAAGTTGCTGGTCAGTGATATTCTTTATTTAATTCATTCAATACAACATTTGCCTGCTTTAACAATGAATCAGAAATATTAACATCATAAAGGCGTATAAATCTTGAACGTACCAGTTCAATATATTCATTAAACAGCGTTTTATCGTATGTTAATAATGGCGGATTTGTTTGTATGAATGAATCAACCACTGCCTGGTACGGTGACTGCATAAATTTCATGTAAACATCATTAGCTACTTCATTATACCTGAAGCTGAATATCATTGCTCTTGCCTTTCTCACTTCTACATACAGGTTGAGGTTCATTTCATCATAAGACTGTATTGTTCTGCAAAGCAGGTCATACTTTGCCACATCTTTTGCAATCTGAGGTTTAAAATAATTAAGAGATCCAGAACTTTTCATTTGCTGAAAAGTAGCATCATTAGGAATGAAATTTCTATGCGCACCACCAAATAAGCCATAATAATATAATTTACCGGAAGGAATGTTTTGCGGATCATTTCCAGCAAGCAGTTGCATAAAGCTATCTATATTATTCGCTGCATACACATAATATTTATTGTAACTATTTAGTTGTGCTGTATCTGCTTTCAGGTCTTGTATCATTGATGCTGCATATATTTTTGCGTGCTGATGCTCCGTAACATCTTCTCTTATATTTTCAGCAATAAAGCCTAATGTTACCGCAAGAAATATCATTAAGAATTCCAAAAAATATTCTTTTAAATTTTTCTTTTCTACATGTGGGTGATGATGTACTTCCATAATTTTTTATCGTTTACAGTTTGTTGTTGGTCTCTCATTTATTTTCTTCCTGACTTCAGTCTTCCGACTTTCCAACTGCTTCATTCTTTCCAAACATTATTACTCCTGTTACTATCCGGCAATTTATTTTCAGGATCAATTGTTACAGATTGAATTACCTGCGTTGTTTGTATATGAATTGTATGCTCATTGCTTTGCATCCAGGTTTCAACAGGCAATTGCAAATTCATTTTGCTGCCATCTTTTAAAACAACTTCAAGCGTTATTGGCAAAGCCATTTTTTGCAGGTTATCAATCGTAATGTCAGCACCATTTCTTTCATCGTCATTTGAATAAGATACTGATTGAATGGCAACATCAAACTGCCAGTTATTACAAAACCACTCTTTCCAAAACCATGAAAGATCTTCGCCTGATTCACTTTCCATTGTTCTGAAAAAATCATCCGGTGATGGATGTTTATATGCCCACAGTTCCATGTATTTTTTAAATGCATAATCAAAACGATCATTACCTAAAATCTGTTCACGCAATAAAACCAAACCAAATGCAGGTTTAAAGTAAACTAAAGGATGACGGTATTTTTCTGTAAGCATATCTGCTCTTGCCATCATGTTTGGTGCTGTGCTGTCTTTTAATAAAGGAATAATTTCATCAGCAGGATTTCCTTTTTTCGGTGCATATTCTCCATCACGTTTTGGCGCATATTCACCGTTGTTAAATGCATCTGCAGCATACACATCAATAAAAGTATTGAAGCCTTCATCCATAAATGCATAACGGCGTTCATTGCTGCCAACGATCATCGGAAACCAGTTGTGACCAATCTCATGCGCAGTAACCCAATACAGTTCACCGGTTTTATCATGCCAGCCATCAAACACAATTCCGGGATATTCCATTCCGCCTGCGGTGCCTGCTTCATTTACGGCAACAGGATATGGATATACAAACCATTTTTCTGAAAAATATTCTATTGATTTTTTAAGATACTCTGTTGCTCTTCCCCAGGCACTGTCGCCTGCACTTTCAACAGGATAAACTGACATCGCAAGTGACGTTTTCCCATTAGGTAAATTCACTCTTGCTGCATCCCACATATACGCTTTAGATGCACCAAATGCAACATCGCGTGTGCTGAACATTTTGAAATGCCAGCTTTGCATTTTATTATTTGTGGGTTGATTATTTACATCTTCTGCAGAGCGTATCATAATTGTTTTATCACTCTTTCTTGCTTCATTTAATTTTTGTATTTGCTGAGATGATAAAACTTCTTTTTCATTTTGTAATTCACCACTGCCGGCAACAATCATTCCCGCAGGCACTGAAACGGTGTAATCAAAATCACCATACTCACAATAAAATTCTCCGCTGCCTAAAAATGGTAATGCATCCCATCCATGCAAATCATCGTACACACATACACGCGGGTACCATTGCGCTATCTCATACACTTTTCCATTTTTGGTTGAATAAAAATCTGTTCTTCCGCCAAACGTTCCGGGGATTGTGTAATGATATTTTATGTTGATATCAATTTTATCTTTCGATGATAATCCATCTGGCAACCGAATCTGCATTCGCGTATCGTTGATGATATAATCAGCCTTGAAAATTTTTCCTTTGTATTCAACAGTTATGCTGTCAAATTGATAACCTTCTGTATGTGCACCCGGCGCTGTTACATGACGTTTGGAAGAAGCTGTATAAAAATTAGAACGCGCATCTTCACGATATGTATTTTGATCAATCTCTAACCACAATGATGATAAAGCATCAGGGCTATTGTTTGAATAATGTATCGTTTCGCTTGCAGATAAAATATTATTTACTGTATCTATTGCAGCATTCAATAAATAGTCTGCACGGTTTTGCCAGTATGCGGCGCCCGGCGCACCATTAGCAGACCGAAACTCATTTCCATTTTTTGTATAAAAATTTTGCGCAAATAATTCAAGCGGGTCATAAACAGATTGTACAGCATTTGTTTGCGCAGCAAGAGAAAAATAAAAGGGGATGAAGATTGATAGCAGCTTAATTTTTTTGTAATTCATTTTATAAAATTAAAAAGAACGGAATGATGAGGCGTTTGAATTTTTTTTTATTTTATTTTTTAAATCCTATCCTTTCGCGATCGTTCCATTTCCTTTCTGCAGCTTTTTCGTCAAGCAAATTTTCTATAGCATCATAAATTGAATTTAGTTGAACATCATGCTCACCAATTTTTTCTTTTATTTGTTTCAGTTGTTCTTTCAAATCATTTTGCTGCAACAAAACACGTCGAACTTCTACAAAAGCACGCATGATTGCAATGTTCATATTAATGGCTTTATCAGAATTAAGAACACCGCTCAACATAGCAACACCTTGTTCGGTGAAAGCGTAAGGCATGAGATTCGTGTTTCTTCTTGTTTGAAATACATTTATGTTTTGCGATTTTGTACTATCAGTATCTTCGTATGCGGTAACAATTTGTGACCGGATAAGTTACCACTCTATCTGAGTAAGCCGAAACATGAAGTCTTCAGGGAACCTTTCTATATTTCGTTTTACAGCTTGGTTTAATGCTTTGGTTGGCACTTCATATAAGGAGGCTAAATCAAAATCCAACATTACTCTTTCACCTCTTATTTCATAAATTCTATTTTGTATGCTCCGTATAATATTCATAAGAAATATGCTTTAAAGTTTTTAATTTATCGTTTTCACGATTAACGATTTCTTTTCTTGTAATAATAATAAAGTGGAATACCACTGAAAGTAAATATTAATCCTGCAGCAGATTGTACCGGTTCTACAATAATGGTATTGATGACTAACCCGATTGAAAACAATATCAAAATAATGGGTGAGAAAGGATAAGCAATTACTTTAGATGTAATTTTTCCTGCGCGTTTCATTTTTATTAATGCCCATCCTAATAAAATAAAAAATAAAAACTCAACTATAATTGCAGTGTCTGTAAGAATATCAAACGTACCTGAAAACACCATGACGCAAGTCCAGATGCCGGAATATATTATCGCTATATATGGCGTTCTGTAACGTGGATGCACGTTAGCAAAATTCTTTGGAAAAAATTTTTCCTGCGCCATTCTGTAATACAATCTGGGATAAGTAATGATGATTGCATTGAGCGTTCCAAATGTGCTTACGGCAATTAATACAGCAAGAAATACAACACCAATATTGCCGGAAATTATACGGGCAGCTTCAACACCGGCAATACTGTTTTCATTCATGCTGCTTAATACGGGCAATGATAATACATGAATGAAAACATAGTTTATCAATACATACAAAACGATTACAATGCCGATACCGCTTATGATTGATACCGGAATATTTCTTTTCGGATTTTTTATTTCGCCGCTCATAAAACCAATACAATACCATCCATCATACGCCCAGAAAGCGCTGACCATTGCAGCTATAATAGCACTGAAAATATTTGTATTAACTGAAGTAACATGCGCAACAACTTCAGTATGCGGAGCGTCTGTGTATAATATACCGGCAACAATTAAAGTAATAATGCCGATAATTTTTGCAGCCGTAATAACGTTGCTGAGGTTGCCGCCTTTTTTTGCGCCTAATACATTTATCCACGTAAGAATAATGATAGAAAGTATGGCAAGAATTTTTACGCCTGAACTATCAAACGGGTAAATAAAATGACCGATAGAAATATCTTTCCATTTATCAAGCGGGTTGGGCAATGGAACAACAGAGTTTACTGATTGCGCAAAAATATATGCAACTGCAGCATTACCACCGCTGCCAAGAATAAGAAAAGATGCCCATCCATATAAAAAAGAAAATAAGTTGCCGAAGCTCAATCGCAGGTATTCGTAAATGCCGCCTGATTCAGTTGTCATACTTGCCATTCCTGCCATAGTAAATGCACCAAACATTGAAATGATGCCTGCTAATAACCATGCTAATAAAATATAATTTTCATTCATCAGCATGGCTGACATCGGTGCAATTTTTTTAAATACACCAGAACCGATAATGGTACCTGCTACCATTAAAATAGCTGTTGTTAAACCAATTGAACGAACGAGTGGGATTTTGGATTCATCAGTGATAATATCATTAGCAGATTTAGTTTCAGTTTGTGTGTTCATTGCAGCTTGTTGTTGTATTTTTTATTTGGCTAAAGCCAATTTTATTTTTTTATTTTAGTTCCACAGGCTGAAGCCTGTGGCAATTCA
>JBDTLW010000065.1:0-7725 GCA_039934575.1 Parafilimonas sp.
GCTGTAACCATTCCATTGCTGCAAACCAAGAAAATCTCTGCAGCTAAGTTTTAAAGTGCCTTTATCTTTCAGCATTTTTTTAGCCACAGCAAAATCTGCACTGCCTTGCGATAAGCCAACGATAGTGCCATACACTGCTTTGCTGTTAAAATATCCGCTCAATTCCATACTCCATCCTTTAGGCAGTGTAAACTGGTTTTGCATATTTGCATTAAAGGATGGTCCTCCAACGCTTATAACACCTGTGTTTATAAATCCCTGAAATTTATTATAAGCTCCCTGCACATACAGATTTGTTCTCCACCATTTTGTAATAGGTACACCTGCATTTATACTCAATGTTACACTGCGTTGTTTGGCAAGATTGGTTTGTGTTACATACGTTGTATGTGTGCTGTCAACCTGCTGAAGCTGTTGGCTGATTATATCATTTATTGCAGCATAGCTAAGCGATGTAGTGATCATATTTTTATATGAATGCACTAACTCTATATTATGGCTGAACTGCGGTTTCAGATATGGATTTCCAACTTCGTAAGTGTATTTATCTAAGAAATAATAAAACGGATTAAGATCACCATAATCAGGGCGCTGAATTCTTCTGCCATAATTTATATTAAACTGATTTTTATCATTCATTGCATAGCTTATATACGCTGTTGGAAACAGTTGCGTGTAATCGCGTTTGAATGTTTGATCTGTTGTTAACTGGTTGCCATTTGAAATGGTATTTTCTAAACGTAAACCTATTTGCGCACTCCATTTTTTATTAAGCTGTTTGCTGGCGCTTATGTATGCTGCGTTGATATTTTCCTTATATAAAAAATGATTTGTTTTTCCTTCATCTGCAATCCATTTTCCCTCAAGCAGGCTATCATAGTTGGCAGTATTATCTGTTTCCACATAGCTTGATTTTAAACCGGCTTCAATTTTTGCATCATGTTTTAATGGATGCGTATAATCTATTTTTCCGCTGTAAATATTTATTGTTCCTGGTAAATAACCACGCAGTGTTTCATCAGCATTTGTTTGGTTTCCACCATCATCATAAAAAGAATTTACAAACATCTGATTGGATAATGAATGATAATGAATATAGTCAAGATTTGCACTAAGCTCTCTTCCTGTTGTATCAAGTTTCGTGGTCATGTTCAGGTTTGCGCCATAGTTGGTCCAGGTGTTTTCTAAATTACTTTTTGTAAATGTTTTGTTTTGTAATTTATTAGCAGCATTATAAATATCAGTGGTATTGTTATTTGTATTAGTGCCTGGATTAAAGTCTCCATTTACAGAAAAACCAAGTGTAGTTTTTTTAGATGCATAGAAATCCATCCCTGTTTTAAAATAATGCGAATGATATTCAGAAAGCATATCAGACCGCTGAATAAATCTTGAATTTATTGCACCGGAAATACTATCTCTGAAATTTCTTGTCAGATCAAGTGTATGATATCTTTTATTATAACTGTAACTATAGTTTGCGAACACATTCACTTTTCCTGTGCGGTAATTAAGATTAATACTTTCATTTGCTTTGGGATATTTACCCATACCTCCGCCAACAGTTACGCTCGCATTAAAACCTTTTATTTTAGATTTCTTTGTTTTGAAATTAATGATACCTGAATTACCGGCTGCATCATATTTTGCAGGCGGGTTGGTCATTACTTCAATTTGGTCGAGGCTTGTTGATGGCAGATTTTTCAAAAAGTTTGCAAGGTCTTGTGCATTCAAATAAGATGGCTTTCCATCAATCATAACCATAACGCCGCCTTTGCCTTTAAGACTTATGTTGCCATCTTTATCTACAACAACGCCGGGTGTTTTTTCAAGAATATCATAAGCTGATAATCCTGTATTTGTGGGTGAAGCATCAACGTTAATAACTGTTTTATCTATTTGCTGTTCAATAAATGGTTTTTTTGATGTTACCACAACATCGGCAAGCTCCGCTTTTTGTTTTAAATTGATTACCTGCAAATCAATCTGAGGATTGCTTTCATTCAGGCTGATTGCAGGCGAAAAATAAACTTCATTTCCAACCGACTGAACGGAAATAATGTAGATACCTTCTTTTAAATCTTTAAGAAGAAATCGCCCATCTTTTCCGGAAATTTGATGATTCAGCTTTGCAGAATCGGGCTTTAACAACCAAACCGTTGCCGCCTCTACAGGTTTAAGACCGGAACTTATAGTTCCTCCAATGGAATAGTTTTGTGCATTTACTACTGTAAACCAAAAGCTTATGCAACTTATTGTCAATAATAATTTTCTCATGTTTTTATTTTTAAAGTTCTTTGTATTGAGTATTACAGTACAAATCTATGTACTATGCGAAACATAGTACATAGATTTGTACATAAACGGCAGATTTTAATTTTAACCGGCTTGATATTTCTTACGATTAAGCAGTGTTTATGTTACAACTAAACTCTAAAATTGGAAGTAAATAAAATCGGCTCCACTGAAAACGCCTGTAAGTATTAGCAGTACTGTTATGAGTAAATAACCTGAATATCGCACAATAACGTTTCTATGCCGGATGAGTTTTACAGATGGATGATATTCCTGTAAATATTCAGAAAAAAACAAAACAAATAAAGCGAGGATATAGTAATAAAAAGTAACAGGTGGTTCGCCCATAAAAAGCCTGCCTGGTTTCAGATGAATGATTGAACGAAAAATATAAGAAGCCTGCTGCAGATTTTGTGATCTGAAAAATATGCCCATCAACACAAAAAGTGCAACTGTAAAAGCTGTTCGCACAAAGTTTTTTGCAAACCCAAATGCTTTGTTTACTTTTCTTAAAACAGGATTAAAAACTTGTTCTAATGCCAGCACAACACCGTTTAATAAACCCCAGATAATAAATGTCCAGCCTGCGCCATGCCATAAACCGCTGATGGCAAAAACAATTAAAAGATTGCGTATAGTGATCACAATACCTTTTCTGCTTCCGCCAAGCGGAAAATATAAATAGTCGCGAAACCATGTGGTTAATGATATATGCCATCGCTGCCAAACTTCCTGTATATTTTTTGAAAAGAAGGGACGCTTAAAATTTGTCATCAGATTATAGCCCATCACTTTTGCGGCGCCAATGGCAATATCAGAATAGCCGGAAAAATCGCAGTAGATCTGAACAATAAAAAAGAATGTTGCAACAATTAAAGTAATACCGCTATGATGTGTTGAATTACCATAAACTGCATTCACATACAGCGCAAGCCTGTCTGCAACCACAAGTTTTTTTACAAAGCCCCAAAGCATAATTTTTAAACCTTCCGCTATCCTGTCATAATCAAGAAATTTTTCTTCATGAAACTGGTGTAAAATGTTTTGCGGTCTTTCAATTGGCCCTGCAACCAACTGCGGATAAAACATTACATATAACGCGTAAATGCCAAAATGCTTTTCAGGTTGTTGTGTGCCGCGATATACTTCAATAGTATAACTCATTGCCTGAAAAGTGTGAAACGATAAGCCGATAGGCAATAAAATTTTTAATAGGGGGATTGGATTTTCAGCATTAATTAAACCGAGAAATGCAGTAAGATTTTCATTTAAAAAATTAAAGTATTTAAAAAAAGCAAGCACACCAATGTTTGCAATTAAACTGCATACAAGCCAGACTTTTCGTTTTCGTCCTGAACTGTTTGCAATAAGCAAACCTGCACAGTAATCTACACCAATTGTAAAGCCAAGTATAAAAATGTAAATGGGAATAAAATACATGTAAAACACACAGCTTGCTGCAAGCAATAATGCCCATCGTAGCTTATGCGGTGTAAGAAAAAAAAGCGTAGTTACAATTATAAAAAAATAAACAAAAGCCAATGAATTAAATATCATTCTGCGCAGTTATTTTTTAGTATCCAATTTTTATTGCTGTATTTCCTTTATGCATATTGTTATACATATCCTGCAAAGCATTTGGTATTTCTTCGAATGAAACAGTGCGTCCTAAAACAGGATTTATCTTTTTATCAATTATTAATTGATTGAACTCAACACATTCATACGGCTCAGCAAAATGCGACCCTTGCAATCTTTTGCGTTGAAGCCATAAATATCTTAAATCCAGGCTGGCTAAATAACCCGTAGTGCCTGCACATGTAACAACCATGCCGTTTCTGTCACAAACAAAAAGCGATGTGGGCATGGTTGCTTCACCCGGATGTTCCAATACAATGCGAGGCAATTTTCCACCTGTTAATTCCAGAATTTTTTTAAGAAATTTTTTTGCTTTGCCGCGCCATATTTCCTGTGTTTCCGGCTTAAGCATGTCTGCAGTGATAGGCCCCCAATGATCATAGTCAGAACGATTAATAGCGAGCGCCCCCATGCTTTCACAAAATTGTTTTTTGTCTTCTGAATTTACTACGGCTACAGGTATTCCTCCAGCTAGTTTTGTAAACTGTATTGCCATAGTTCCCAATCCTCCGGCGCCTCCCCAAATCAATACAACGTCGCCGGGTTTTATTGTATGCGGTTCATATTTGCAAAGCATTCTGTAAACTGTTGCTCCTGATAACATATATACTGCAGCTTCATCCCAGCTTAAATGTTTTGGTTTAGGCACACACATAAAATGTTTCACTTTACAAAACTGTGCAAACGAGCCCCAGTTGGTTTCATAACCCCAGGCTCTTGCACTTGGAGCAAAGCAAGCATCACCACCGTTTTTCATATATGGATCTTCTGATTCCCACCAACCGGCTTGTACCACTACCTCATCACCTATAGCAACATTTTTTACATTTGCGCCAACCTTGTAAACAATGCCCGAACAATCGCTGCCGATAATCTGAAAATCTGTTTCAGCTTCTTTGCGCAATTGCATTATTTGTATCATATCCATTGGGTAACCTGTAGCTGCCCAAACAGAATTATAATTTAAGCCTGCAGCCATTACAGCAACAAGCACTTCGTCATTTTTTAATTCAGGAATTTTTACTTTTTCAATTTCAAAAGCTTTCTCAGGAATGTTGTAACGGCTTTGCCTTAGCGTTTGTGCATACATATATTCAGGCACTTCTCCTATTGGAGGTAATGATCCTATTTCAATTGTTTGCATGGCAACAAGATTTAATTGGTTTAGTTTTATACTTTAAATGTGAATTACTATATGTTGTTTGAAATTTTGTTTTTAATGAATAAGTAAAGGTCTTTGTCGTCACTGTAAGGAACGAAGCAGTCTACTCGTTCTACAATAAAAGCTTTAAATTTTCTGAAGCTCAATATGTATTTATTGCAACAATTTAATTTTTAAATAATAAAATTGCCTCGCATTACATTCAACCTTTAATGTTTCTTTCTTCATTTTTCCAAAATGGTTCGCGTATTAATCTTCTTAAAATTTTACCCGTTGCATTTCTTGGCAATTCTTCTTTTATTTCAAGCCGCTTTGGAATTTTATGATCTGAAATTTTTTCTTTACACCAGCTTTGCAATTCAGCTAAATCAAGTTCTCCATCTTTTAAAACAACAACTGCACAAACAGCTTCACCCGCTTTATCATGCGGCACTGAAACAACTGCAGCTTCTTTAATTAATGGATGTTGTTCTAAAATTCTTTCTATTTCTGCCGGAAAAATATTTACAGCTTTAGAAACTATCTTATCGTTTTTTCTGTCGATCAAAAACAAATAACCCGCTTCATCAAAATAACCGATATCCCCTGTTTTCAGCCAGCCATCTTTTGCAAACATGTTTTTATTTTCTATTGATGCATTCCAATATCCGGCAGCAATATTTTCACCTTTAATCCATACTTCGCCGGGAACATTTCCTTCAACATCATTTCCATCATCATCCACAATTTTCATGTTTATTCCAAACGATGCTTTACCTGCTGAAAGCAGTAATGTATTATTGATAATATTTTCCGAATTAAGTATTGCTGCGTGATCATCAAAACGAAGCGAGCAACCAACGCCCGCAGATTCTGTTAATCCATACACCTGCGTAAAATAACAGTTGAAAGTTTTGTACGCTTTAATTAATGTATCAGCAGAAACAGGTGAACCGCCATATTGAATATGTTTTAAAGAACTGAAATCAAATTGTCCGATGCCTTCAATATTGCAAATCATTTTTATCATGATGGGAACCAATAACGCATTGGTAACTTTTGCCTCACTCATTATTTTTGCAACCATATTCGGTTCAAACATTCTAACCAAAACATTGCTGGCACCTGCATAAATGCATGAAAAAAAAGCGCCAAAGCCAAAGATGGAATATAATGGACCACAAACAAGATTTCTTGCATCCGGACCAAATGATGGCGTATCCCATGCACATAACTGATAACAGGAAAATATATTTTTATAGCTGATTAAAACCCCTTTTGGATTGCCGGTTGTTCCTGATGTATATAAAATAACACAGGTATCATTTTCATCAATAATATCAGTTACATCAAAATTATTACTGCTATTTATTTCATCTTCAATTTTATGTACTTCAACATCATTTGAAAGTTGTACTGCATTAATTAATTGTGTGAAAGCAGCACCATAAAAAAAATGATTGGTGCGTGCATCGTTTACAATAAAATTTATTTCAGCGGGCATTGCTTTCCAGTTAAGCGAAACAGGAATAACACCAATCAACATAGCGCCGGAAATAAGATGCACAGCATTAGGTGTATTCAAATCAAGTATGCAAATTCTATCTCCTTTTTTTAAGCCAAGAGATGTAAGATAGCTTGCTACAGCTAAGCTTTGTTTATAATATGCATCGTAAGTAAAATTCTTTCCCTCAAATAAGTAAGCAATTCGTTGCGGATGTGCAAACGCTCTGTATTTTAAAACGGATGAAAAAATTATTTCCATAAGCAAAATTTATTCTATGAAAAATGCCATGCTAATTGTGCGCCACCGCAAACCGGTAAATTAATTCCTGTAATATAAGATGCATCCGGTGATGCTAAAAAGTTTACTGCTGCTGCAATTTCTCCAGGCTTGCCAGCCCGCTTCATTACATTGAATGAAGCAATTTTATTAAACATTTCCGTTGGTATATTTTTTTCGGTTGATGCTGTTTGAATAAATCCGGGTGATACAATATTTGCGGTAATTTCATACTTCCCTTCTTCTGCCGCAAGATTTAGAAACAAGGATTCCATAGCAGATTTTTGCGCATTATATATAGCTTGCCCTGGCAAACCTGTGTGTGCTGCAAAAGATGAAATGCCAATCCATCTTCCAAATTTTTCTTCACGCTGAAATTGTAATGTTTTTTGCATAATGGTAAAAAGATGATCAACATTCATGGTGAAATTTTCTGAAAAATTTTCTTGCGTAATATTTATTAAACGTTTTTTTTCTGAAGGAATATGCAGATTGCAAACAACAATATGCGGCAAATTAAAATCTTCAAGCTGTTTCAATAATTTATTTTGTCCTTCTTTATTTGAAAGATCTATTGACCAATATTGATGTTCATTTTTTGATAATTGCTGCTGCAGTTGTGTCAGATTATTTTCATTACGCGCTACTGCAATAATTGTTGCGCCATCATCACTTAAAGATTTACAAATAGCATGACCAATACCAGCGCCAGCGCCCGTGATTAAAGCAATTTTATTTTTTAGTTTTTGCATGAATGAAATAAAAAATAATTTTTAATATCTATTATGCAGATCAGAGACTTTGCGCATACAACTGCGAAGTCTCCGGACCACAAGTGTTCGAAACCTGAAATTATGCAGAACTGAAA
>JBDTLW010000066.1:0-7709 GCA_039934575.1 Parafilimonas sp.
CGCCATGCAAACCACCGGAAACCTTGTATGTGTTCTTATCAAATTTACCGCCGGCATGCAGCACCGTCATTACCACTTCAAGTGCGCTGCGTTTTTCTTTAACCATAATGCCGGTAGGAATACCGCGCCCATCATCCGTTACGCTGATGCTGTTGTCTTCATGTATGGTAACAGAAATATTTTTGCAATATCCTGCCAGTGCTTCATCAATAGAGTTATCAACCACTTCATATACAAGATGGTGAAGCCCTTTTACGCCAATATCGCCAATATACATGGCAGGGCGTTTGCGCACCGCTTCCAAACCTTCTAAAACCTGAATACTTTCTGCACCGTAATTTGCTTTTGAGGGAGAATCCTGTTGCTGTTCGTTCATAAAAAAGGAGAAAAAATACCTTTAAAACCGTAATAAAATTAAGTGTGCAAACCTACGAAAAGAAAGGGGTTATTTCAATTAAAATATGTTTAAATAAGGATTTGTGAATTGTTGTTTGAGAATAGGCTTTTGAATTTTATTATTTAATTCTGAAAGTAAATTTTTCATACTTTCCAAACGTTTTATTAATCGGTCAGGTGGCTCAAAGCCTCCCGACCGTTAGTTTCCTGTACAAGCGCCTGAATAATTTTTATTGATTGACTCACCATTAAAATCTTCATTGCCCATATTCATTTTATACAAGCTCTGTAAGTCGAGCCCGCATTGTGTTACAGGAGATGCTCCAATTATTTTATAACTATCAAAACTGCTTAATTTGTTTACATCAGTAAATGTGGTATCACCTGCATTTTTAAAAGGCGGCAATACATTTAAGCCAATTATTTTTCCATTTATTTGTTCTGTTTTATTGGCTGTTGCCCATGCAGTAAAGTTATTCATACCATCGGCATTAAAATCTTTTGCAATACTCCACCAGTCATTGGCAAGAAATATATCATCATTATTTTTTCCCCTGCTTCCGCGTATCAAACTATCAGCCCCAATAAAAATATTATTAAAGAACCTAAAATTTTTTCGTTCGCTTGTTTCAGAAAAACTTAATGGCGCCTGCTTTGAATTATAGATAGTGTTGTTGTAAAAATCACAACTATAAAATTGTTCAGAGTCTTTTGAACTGTTCCAAACATACACGCCGGCACGTGAATCAGAAACCAGGCCATCATCAATACTTATATTAAAGCGCATTACATTATTGTACCAGGGACTTGCACCCCAATACTGAAATATGCAATAACCGCTTCCCTGATTATTATACGACAAACAATATTGAATAATTGAATTGGTAGTGCCTCCGTCAAAATCATAACCGCCGCCGTCTGCGCCGCCAACAGATGTTTTATTTTGATACGAAAGGCAATGCTGAATAATTACACTGTCTGCTTCATAGCACCAGATACCAACTGGCCCATTGCCAATGCGCGGCATATCCCAGCCATTATTTGTTGCCATGCAATGATCAATCATAACATTAGTGCAATGCCCCACAATAATTCCGTTGCCACTATGATTAGTAAGGTTTGTTGGATCGCCGGGATTATTTACCGCACTGCAGTTTGTGATAACAATATTTTGTGTACCGAGTTTATTATTAAAATCACCTTCTACGCCAATGCCTGCAGCCCCATTTTCATGCGCATGCACATTATCAACACTTGTGTTCCTGCAATTATATAACTGTAATCCTGATTTCTGAAAGCCACTTACCTCAATATTTTCAATGTTTATATTGTTGCAATCACTGATATTAATTCCCGGTTTTGTATTGCCATCTTTTCGCCCGGCTCCTTTGCAAATAATATTATGTATGTTGATGTAAGATGAATTATAAATGGTAATAGCTGTTTCGTTTGTGGCGTTGATGATTGCATTACCATTGCCATAAGATGCAAGCACAACAGGCATTTCAGCGGTTCCGTTTGTTTTAATGCTAATGCTTCCATTAAAAATTTCGCCAGCTTTTAATAATATGGAATCGCCTGCAGTAAAGTGAATTGTATTAAGATGATCAATTGTTTTAAAAGGATGTTTTGAAGAACCATCATTTTTATCATCGCCGGTTATACTGAAATAATAAGAAGTTCTTTTAATGGCTGAACCATTATCAGCAGATGCCATATTTTTATTACAGCTTGCAATCAATAAAATAACAGAACAAATTTTTACTATCATACAGCAATCTTAAACGTGGGCTGCAATTTAATTTTTTATGAGGAATAATTGTATAGCTGACATTTTTAAATTTCAGCTAATGATAATAACTAATTGTATTCATCCGGTTTAAAAAATAGTGCATAACACATATTTGCAAATTTCGCGCTTCGCAATAATTTCATGCATCAAGTAAAAGAAAAATTAAATCATGAAAAATATGGCATTATAGTAATAATTGCTGTTTCATTTTTTATAGCTGGATTATTTGTTTCTTCTGCATTTGCAAAACAAAAACAAGAAGCTGGTTATCTGCTTGAACATGAAAACGACATTGCTAAAAATGAACCTGCTCCGCATAACGGCGGCGGTAATACTACAGTGTATAATTTTTTTAATGAAGCTGTCAACAGCAAATTGGTTTTTCGTAAAAGAGTACTACATCCCGGCGCTGCAATTGGTTATCATTTGCAAAAAACAGAAGAAATATATTACATACTAAGCGGCAAAGGTGAAATGACGATGAACAATGAAATTTTTGAAGTGAATTCAGGTGATGTTATTCTTACGTTGGCTGGCAGTTCGCATGGATTAAAACAAGCAGGCGCAGAAGATCGGATAGTAATTATTGATTATGAAAAGAGTAATGAATAATCTTGTGCTGAAATTTATTTTAATTTTTTCAGATACCATTTAACCGCTTCAAACCATCTTTCCGCCATTATCTTTTCTCCTTTTGTGTTGGGATGAATATCATCAAATGTATCTGTTGCAGGATTTACGCCGGTGTATTGATCAACTAAAATAATTGGCGATTGTGCGGTTGTATGCTCACGCGTGAATGATATAAAATCTTTATTCAGATTGACGATTGCATCGTGATATGTTGTATCATTCCCGCATAATTTTTTATCGCTCCATTGCGCACCCAATGGCGGAATTTGTGCAAGAAATATTTTTACATGTTTATTTTTTTCACGCAGTAATGCAAGGATCACATTTAAGTTAGCAAACATATCAGCAGGTTTTCTGCATTGAAAAACATCATTCGTTCCTAATTCAATTAAAACAATATCAGGTGTATAATCATTTATCCATTGGTGCAAATTTCCTCTTGCACTATCCCATGATGGAGGTTTTAAAATATGTTCAAACGTCCATCCTGAATGACCTTCATGATCCATATCAAAATCCGGCTCGGGAGCAGTAGTTCCTCCGGCATGATTACTCCACGAACCAATGAAATCAAAATTATAATTTGCGGTATGAAGCATCTGCCAAAGATCGCGGCGATAACTGTTGAATGTATCAACACCATTTGTAATTGAATTTCCCAAACACAAAATATTTGTAGTTTGTTTATCATACACCGTAAGCATAAAATGCTGATGTACTGTATCTGTTTTTGTATAAGCAATTATATCAACAGGATATTGTCCTGCTTTTTTTGTTTTTCCTGAAATGCCTTGTGCATCTGCATTCCAGCTTAACCATTGCGGTAAATTATTTAATGAATAGCTGACTGGATTATTGTCTGAGTCTTTTGCGTTGAAATGATATTCATAATTTGCATTTACATCTACACGTGTAATTTCTTTTGACGTGAAAAAGACTTTAGTAGTTTGTGAATAAGCAGTAAGAAAAAATATATTCACAAAAATAATTAAGTAAATTTTTTGCATGATTGTATTTATAATAAATGATTTGTAAAACTAATAAGCAGCAAACAGATTTCTCCATTTACTGCTTATATACTGCTTGTTTAACAGCTTCTTTAATATCCGGGGTTTTGTTTTAAGTTTGGATCTAAATGAACACCCTGTTGAGGTGCCCGATGTTAATTGTCAATAATACAATTATTCAAATATAAATTAATTTTTTATTTTTCAATTTTTTTTGAAAATATTTTAACGGGCGGTGAAATTTTTTTGGAGACATATTATGTTGTTTATCTTTAGCAAATTATACTGCTGATTTTTATCGAAACTTTATATGCAAATTAAACGCTACACAAACCAGAACCGAATGCTCGTTGCAGTGGATTGTATAATCTTTGGATTTGACGGCACTCATTTAAAATTGTTGCTCATTAAAAGGGGGTTTGATCCGCAAAAAGGAAGATGGAGTTTAATGGGCGGATTCGTTATGCCCGATGAAACCCTTGATAATGCTGCTGCCCGCATTTTGAATCAGTTAACCGGGCTTACTGATATTTATCTTGAACAGCTTTTTGCATTTGGAGATCCCGAGCGCGACCCAACCGAACGGACAGTCTCCGTATCCTATTTTGCCTTAGTAGATATAAATAAATACGAGGAACAAATAAGCCATGAATACAGTGCAGAATGGTTCCCTTTAAGAAAATTGCCATCCGTAATTTTTGACCATAAAGAAATGATTGAAATGGGAAAAGAAAAGCTGAAATATAAAGCAGCTTTTCACCCGGTTTTGTTTGAGTTGCTGCCCGAAAAATTTACGCTGCCTCAATTGCAAACCTTGTATGAGGATGTATATAATAAAATTTTTGATAAAGGAAATTTCAGCCGGAAAGTTTTATCAACAGGTTTGCTGGTAAAGCAAAAAGACAAGGAAAAGAACGGTTCAAAAAAAGGTGCATTTTATTATAAACTTGACAAAAGAAAATACCAGGCTAAGTTTAATTCATTCCTGAACTTTATACCCAATCCTTAAATAAAATAAGTACAGATAACCGGCCAATGAGATTTTCTGATTCAATTTGAAAAGATCATTTTAAAAAATATTAAATGTTTTTCTGACAATTAAAAAAAACTCTATTTTAGTTTTTTAATTTCAGTATTCATAAAACTATTTCTTACGTTGGTAGAAGGACAATTTTAAAATTGCAAAAGGGAAATAAAATATAATAAAATTATTTTTTACTGAGAGCTGAACTTAAATAATATATTTACTCTTATAGATTTTTTTCATACATTTTAAAAAATAAAAATGAAGCGATTGTTTTATTGCATCAGTATGATTACTGCGATTGCATTTACTTCCTGCACTTCAAATAAAAATAAGACGGCAAACACTATGGGCGTTACACAAAAAGTTTGGGGTGAAGCCGATGGCAAACAAGTGAATCTTTATACTTTAAGAAATAAAGATGGCGACGTTATAACCATAAGTAATTATGGCGGCACAGTTACTTCATGGATGATGCCTGATAAAAATGGTAATCGTTCCAGCATTATTATTGGCTTTGATAGTTTGAGTACTTACCTGCAACAACCGCCATATTTTGGTGCGCTTATCGGGCGATATGGAAACCGTATCGGTAATGCTCAATTTACACTTGATGATAGTATTTACCATCTTGCTGCAAACAATGGCAAGAACACATTGCATGGCGGTTTAAAAGGTTTTGATAAAGTGGTTTGGGATGCTTCCATTCCTGATTCAACAATGCCTTCAATTACGTTAAAATATTTAAGTAAAGATGGTGAAGAAGGATTTCCCGGCAACTTAAATGTTACTGTTGTTTATACCTTAACTGATGATGACGGATTAAAGATTGAATACACTGCAACTACCGATAAACCAACGCCGGTTAATCTTACCAATCATAGTTATTTTAATCTTACAGGAAATGTGAGTAATACAATTCTTGATCATAGCTTAATGATTGATGCAGATAATTACACGCCTGTTGATACTTCTTTAATTCCAACGGGGGAAATAAAACCAGTGAAAGGAACACCCTTTGATTTTACAACGTCAAAAAAGATCGGGCTTGATATAGATAAAGTTCCCGGCGGGTATGATCATAATTTTGTGTTGAATAAAAAAGATACTTCACTGGATAAAGTTGCTGTATTAACAGATTCAGTAAGCGGCAGACAACTTGAAGTTTATACAACAGAGCCTGGCTTACAATTTTATGCAGGTAATTTTCTGGATGGAAAATTTATTAATCATGATGGCAGTCCTTTAAACAAACACACAGCGCTTTGTATGGAAACGCAGCATTTCCCTGATTCACCAAACAAGCCGGACTTTCCATCAACCATATTAAAACCTGGCGAAACATATCATTCCGTTACTGAATATAAAGTTGGTTTAATTAAATAATGTCGGTCATTAAGTTTGATGCAATTTGACTGAAAAAAGAAATAATATTTTTAATTGTTATAATGACAATTAAAATAAATCTTTTATCTTGCCCAAAAGCTTGTCTCAATCATGAATAAAAATACTGCTTACGTTATTGGAGTTGATTTTGGTACAGATTCCGTTCGCTCCATAATTGTTGATGCGGCAGATGGTGAAGAAATTGATTCATCAGTATTTTATTATCCCCGTTGGAAAGATCAGCTTTATTGTAATCCTTCGATAAATCAATTCAGGCAACATCCGCTTGATTATATTGAAGGTCTTGAAGCAACAATAAAAGATTGCATAAAGAAAGCCGGAGAAAATATTGCTGAAAATATCCGGGCTATATCTGTTGATACCACCGGCTCGTCTCCTGTAATTGTAAATGAAGAAGGCACGCCATTGGCACTTGTACCCGGATATGAAAATAATCCGAATGCCATGTTTGTTTTATGGAAAGATCATACAGCGGTAAAAGAAGCGGCGGAAATAAATGCACACGCTGAAAAATTTGATGTTAACTATCTTAAATATGTTGGCGGCATTTATTCTTCAGAATGGTTTTGGGCAAAACTTTTACATGTATTACGTGAAGATAAAAAAGTAAGCGCTGCTGCTTATTCACTTGTTGAACATTGTGACTGGATTCCTTTCTTGTTAACCGACGGCAATAAAGTTTCTGCATTAAAAAGGGGTATTTGTTCAGCAGGTCATAAAGCCTTATTTGCAAAAGAATTTGGCGGCTTGCCACCTAATGAATTCTTTTCTTCTTTAGATCCTTTGCTTGATGGTTTTACAGCAAGACTTTTTACAAAAACATATACATCATCAGAAAGTGCAGGCAATCTTTCTGCAGAATGGGCAAAGCGGCTTGGCTTATCAACAAATGTTGTTATTGGCATTGGCGCTTTTGATGCACACATGGGCGCAGTGGGCGGACAAATAGAGCCTTATTATTTAAGCAAGGTTATGGGTACTTCAACCTGTGATATTCTTGTTGCACCCGAACAGGAAGTAGAAAATATTTTAGTGAAAGGAATTTGCGGACAAGTGCCGGGTTCTGTTATTCCCGGAATGATGGGAATGGAAGCAGGACAATCGGCTTTTGGCGATGCGTATGCATGGTTCAGAAATATACTTTCATGGTCTGTAAAACAGATCAGTAATTCAAAAATTATTGATGCCAATACTGCCGCAAAACTTATTGAAGAAAGCATTGATAACATCATCCCTGAGTTAACAAAACATGCTGAACAAATTGCAATACATGAAGACGATGAGTTAGCAGTTGACTGGTTCAATGGCAGAAGAACACCTAATGCAAATCAAATGCTTGAAGGCGCATTCAACGGGTTAAGTCTTGGCAGTAATGCACCGCGTTTATTTAAAGCTGTTGTGGAATCAACCTGCTTTGGCGCCAAAGCAATTGTTGACAGGTTTAATGTAG
>JBDTLW010000067.1:0-7670 GCA_039934575.1 Parafilimonas sp.
TCAGGCAGATATAATTGTGCAGCGCGAAAGTCAGAAAGCAATTTTATTGGGTGGCAAAGGACAGATGATAAAAAAACTTGGCATTTCCGCAAGAGAAGACATAGAAAAATTCCTTCAGCAAAAAATATATTTGCAACTCTTTATAAAGGTAAAACCCAAATGGAGAGATAATGATTTAAAATTAAAAGAATACGGTTATTAAAATGTACGATGTTAGATTTTTAATACATCATACATCTAACATAATTTATCTGATATTAAAATGTAAACTGCCATTGGTACGAAACTTAAAATACTTTATACATTGACCATGTTCTTCAAAATAAGAAAAACAGAATGACCTTTTCTAAAATAATCAAAATTGTAGGCTTGGTTTTGCTTGTGACATTAATCATTGTTAGCTGCACAATGACAGCTACCAAGACAAAAAATCCCCTATTTAGTAAATCAACAGACAGTTTGCAAGTGGACTTAAACAAAATTGTTTCTTGCGAAGGAATTAACCTTGACGGAAAAGAAATAACTTCTAATGAAAAAGTAAGTTCGGAATTGGAAATTGACATTACGAATGGACAAAATATTCCAACTGACGAAAATCAAATGAACGACTTAGGAAAACAAATAGCTGTAATAGTAAAACAAGCTTTGCAAGACAAAAGTGAATACAATTCATACAAAGTTTTATTTGTAACAAAAAAAGAAGTTGCTGGAGTGGCGCATAGAACGTGGAAAGGAAAAATATTCAAATCAGAAGAGTTATGAAACGACATCGTACAACACACATCATACATCTAACATAATTTATCATGAGTTTTACAGTAGCAATAACAGGAAGACCGAATGTTGGCAAAAGCACTTTGTTTAATCGCTTGCTTGAACAGCGCAAAGCCATTGTGGATAATGTAAGCGGTGTAACAAGAGACAGGCAATATGGCATTGCAGATTGGAATGGCAAAACATTTAATGTAATTGATACCGGCGGTTTTGTGCCGGACAGCGAGGACGTTTTTGAAAGAGAAATACGCAAGCAGGTAAAGGTGGCGATTGAAGAAGCAAATGCAATTATTTTTATGGTTGATGTTTCAACCGGAATTACTACGCTTGATGAAAGTATGATTGAACTTTTGCGTCGTACAACTAAGCCCGTTTTTCTTGCTGTAAATAAAGTTGATAATCATGAACGCCAGCTTGCAGCAACAGAATTTTATAGTATGGGTTTTGAGCATATTTTTTTTATCAGCAGTATGAGTGGCAGCGGCAGCGGTGAGTTGCTTGATGCCTTAACTGAATTAATGCCTGAAGAGAAAACAGAAGAAGATAATACAGAAAATGAATTGCCGCGCTTTGCAATTATCGGTCAGCCAAATGTTGGAAAATCTTCTTTGCTGAATGCATTGGTTGGTGCAGAAAGAACAATTGTAAGTGATATTGCAGGCACAACAAGAGATACAATTCATACACACTATAATTTATTTCAGAAAGATTTTGTTTTAATTGATACTGCCGGCTTGCGCAAGAAGAATAAAGAGAAAGATGACCTTGAATTTTACTCTGTAATACGTGCCATAAGAGCAATGGATGAAGCTGATGTTTGTTTGCTTTTGATAGACGCAGAAAAGGGCATTACTGCACAAGATGTAAATATTTTTTCTTTGGCTGCGCGCAAAGGAAAAGGTATTGTTTTGCTGGTGAATAAATGGGATTTGGTTGAGAAGGAAACCAATACATCTAAAGAATATGAAAAGCTGTTAAAAGAAAAGATTGCACCATTTACTGATGTGCCTGTGTTGTTTATTTCAGTAAAAGATAAAACACGAATTTTTAAAGCCATGGAAATTGCGCTGCAGGTGTATGAAAACCGCAAACGCAGAATTGCTACCAGCAAGCTGAATGATATAATGCTGAAAGCGGTTGAAGCCTATCATGCGCCTGTTGTGCGCGGGCATACAGTAAAAATAAAATACATCATGCAACTCCCTACTGCTGTGCCATCATTTGCATTTTTTACAAATTATCCTGATGATATAAAAACACCCTATAAAAATTATTTAGAAAATCAATTGCGTTCTTCATTTGATTTTACGGGTGTGCCGGTTAGAATATTTTTCAGAAAGAAATAGAGTTTTAAAAATAATTGTATCTTCTACGTTGAAAAATACTTTTAGTTATGACAATAACAGAATTTATATCGAATCAACTTCCTGAAAGGCAAAAAACATTAACGGCGATTCATAAAATAATTATTGAAGAAGATAAAACCGTTAAAGCAGAAGTTGGCACAATGATGGGAAAAGAAATGATTATTTATACATGCAGCACTTTTAAATATGGACTTGCGAGTACTAAAAACTATATGTCATTGCATGCATTGCCGATTTATGGCTCACCAACTTTACATTCAAAATATAAAGAGCTTTTCCCTGATGCAAATTTTCAAAAAGGATGTATCAATTTTAAGAATGAAGAGGAAATGCCTTTAAAAATTGTAAGGCAATTTATTAATGATTGTTCAAAGATTGATTTGCTGAAGATTAGAGAGGATTATTTAAGATCGAAGAAAGAAAAAACGAAGTTGAAATAATAATTTCCAGTTCCAAAATACATTTGCTGTGCACTTCTTACAACATCTTTACTTCAGTAATCAATTGTTGCAACACAGCTTTTGCATCTCCAAATAACATAGAAGTTTTTGGCTGAAAGAATAATTCGTTTTCAATACCTGCATAACCGGGTTTCATACTTCGCTTATTTACAATAACCATTTTTGCTTCTTCCACTTCAAGAATAGGCATACCATAAATTGGTGACGAAGGATCTGTTTTAGCAGCAGGGTTCACTACATCATTTGCGCCAAGAATCAATACAACATCTGTTGTTTTAAATTCATCATTAGCTTGTTCCATCTCCAATAAATTTTCATAATTCACATCAGCTTCTGCGAGTAATACATTCATGTGTCCGGGCATTCTGCCTGCAACCGGATGAATAGCATACTTAACCTCCACTCCTTTTTCTTCCAATAATTTTTCCAATTCATGACAGGCATGTTGCGCTTGTGCAACCGCCAAACCATAACCCGGAACGATCATTACTTTTCTTGCATAAGCCATTGCAACAGCAGCATCATTTACGCTTATTTCTTTATAGTTGCCACCTGATTTACTTTGTGTTGATTTTGCTATATTACTTCCGCCAAAATTTCCAATCAATACATTTGCCAAACTGCGGTTCATTGCTTTGCACATAAGAATAGTAAGCAATGTGCCCGCAGCACCCACAAGAATTCCACCAGTCAACATTACTTTATTATTATACAAAAAACCACCGCAGGCTGCGGCAACACCGGTAAAAGAATTAAGTAAAGAAATCACAACTGGCATATCCGCACCACCAATTGGAAGAACAAAGAATACTCCATAAAGAAGTGAAAGAATAAATGCAATTGTAAAAGGAATATTTGCACTTTTTATATTAGCTTGATAAGCAAATGTTGCCGCTACTAAAACAAGAATCAGAATAAACATGTTAATAAAATGCTGCCCTTTAAATGAAAAATCTTTTATTTTTCCATTAAGTTTCCCCCATGCAATCATGCTTCCTGCAAAAGATATACTTCCAATTATACCACCTGCTACTATAGTGATATAATGAAGTGGTTGAACTACGTCTAAAAAAAATGTTGAGTCAAGTACTTTGTCAACTTGATATAAGTTGTTGAATTCGCTATATGAAATCAACGCCGCACAAGCTCCACCCATACCATTAAACATGCTTACCATTTCAGGCATAGCTGTCATTTTTATTTTTTTTGCTGCAAGCGTTCCTATAATTCCGCCAATTATAATTCCGCCGAAAATCCATCCGTAATTATGCAGTGCATTGCCTTCATCATCTTTATATAAAAAAATAGTTCCGATAATTGCAAGGGTCATTCCTGCTGCCGCAATTAAATTTCCATTGCGTGCTTTTGCAGGATTAGACAACATCTTTAAGCCAACAATAAATGTTACTGATGCAATGATGTAAATGAGTGTAAGTATATTTTGTTGCATTCTTTTTTAAATCACAAATGACAAATTTTATTTGGAACTTGTTTTTTGTATTTTCAACTTTTATTTTTCGTTCGGGTTTTTCTTTTTGTTTTTTGAAGAGAACATTTCCAACATTCTATTAGTAACTACAAATCCGCCAACCACATTTAATGTTCCAAGAATTACGGCAAGAAATCCGAGTACCAATGCTACATAATTATCGCTTTCGGCTTTGCCCATTACGATGATGGCACCGATAATTACTACACCATGTATTGCATTAGCGCCACTCATTAAAGGTGTATGCAAAACACTTGGTACTCTGCCAATCACTTCAATGCCTAAAAAGATCATCAGGATTACAATGTAGATGTACTGCTGATTTTCGCCTATCCAGTGTAGCATAATTTTTTATTTATCGGTCTGACGCTTTGTAAGCGTCTGACCGCGTTAACTAATCAACTGCATTACACGTTCATTCACCACTTTACCATCATGTGTAATGCAACATCCGGCAACAATATCATCATCAAAATTTAAGTTGATGTTTCCTTCTTTTGTAATGATAAGTTGCAGAAAATTCAACACATTCTTTCCATACAATTTACTTGCATCCGAAGGCAGTGTTGCCGCGAGATTACTGTTACCAACAATATTTATATTATTATATTTAATGGTTTCGTTATTTTTTGTTTGAAGCGTGTTACCACCGGTTGCAGCAGCAAGATCAATGATCACCGAACCGGGTTTCATATTGCCGAGCATTTCATCTGTAATTAATATGGGCGCTTTCTTTCCGGGTATCTGCGCCGTTGTAATTATGATATCTGCTTTGGCAACAGATGCTGCAATTTTTTCCTGCTGTTTTTGTTTATAATCTTCTGTTTGTTCAACTGCATAACCGCCGGCTTTTGATGCATCCGCAGCGCCTTCAACTTCAATAAATTTTGCACCAAGACTCATCACTTCTTCTTTCACTGCAGGTCTTGTGTCAAACACTTCAACCACAGCTCCTAATCTGCGCGCAGTTGCAATTGCCTGCAAACCTGCAACGCCTGCGCCAAGAATTAAAACTTTTGCAGGTATAATACTTCCGGCTGCAGTCATCAACATAGGAAAATAATGCGGATAAATATTTGCCGCTTCCAGCACGGCTTTATAACCTGCAATATTTGCCTGGCTGCTCAGCACATCCATAGTTTGCGCACGTGTGGTACGCGGAATCATATCGAGGCTAAACGTTGTAATATTTTTTTCAGCCCATTGCTTCATCAATACATAATTAAGTAAAGGCTGATAAATACCTATGAGAATTGCGTTTGGTTTTAGCTGTTGAATATCTTCTTCAGATAAAGGTTGAATAGATAAAACTATATCCGCTTCTTTTAAAATTGCAGCTCGTTCAACGGCGTTAATGTTCTTTGTTTGATAGAGATCATCAAACGCATACGCTAATGCGCCAGCATTTTTTTCAAGCTGAATAGTTATGTTTTGTTTGGTGAGCGAAGCCGCTGCTTCAGAAAGCAGTGATACTCTGGTTTCCGGAAAAGGTTCTTTAAGAATGCCTGTCGTCATTTGCATGAGTTCAGGGCGAAAATTATTGGCTTTTAGTTTAACAGCAAAATTTTGCAGTAAAGAATATTAGAAACGGATAGTAAAATGTTCATTAATTTTTTATCAAAAAAATGGATAACACATTAATCACGATAAAAATTAAATAAAAAAGATATAATGCCTGATTGGCTCGTTTACAAAAACTCCTTGCATCATTGTTTTTTAAGTTCCAGTAAACAGGTAAGAAAATCATTATGCTTAACGTAAGCCAAAAAGTAAAAAATGTAATCTCCTTTCAAGATATTGTATCTTAATTTGAAGGTAAATTTTATAACCTACAGCAAGCCCAGCTATTAATGCTAATATATAGATGATGAACATCATTAATTAGAATCTTATAGAAAAATGTTGTTTTATTTTTTGTTCTGTACGAAAAAAAACAATGCCGATGAAGAATAAATCTATAGTTAATGTTACTGATTGATGTTGCTTTATTTCATTCCAGGCTTCTTCCATTTCTGCGCTCCAGTGTATATCATCAAATATCAGAATGGTTGATTGAGCTGATAAGCTGATGAGTTGATTAAAGTAATTTAATGTTGGTTGTTTTTTATGATTTCCGTCAATGAAAGCAAAGTTGACTGTGGACATTTGACTGATGGCAGAAGAGAGTGTCTCATCAAAATTTCCTTCAACAATTTTTATGTTGGAAAGATTTAACCGGTTAAAATTTTTTTGCGCGATGTATGCAATTGCCGGCGCACCTTCCATTGTAATAATTTTTGCATCAGGGTTTGCAAAAGCAAGATAAGATGTTGTAATGCCCAATGAAGTTCCTAATTCAATTATATTTTCAGGTTTATAAAAATGTACTATGCGGAATATTAACTGGCTGAATTTTTTGGGTTTTAACGATGATCTTGCTATGGCTGAAATTTTACGCTTATTATTCAATTGCATTCTTGAGCCCGCACCATAATCAGGTACAGCAATTTCTGCATTATCATTTTTTAATTCTTCGCGTATTGATTCTATATAGCGAAAGCAATCGAACTCACGTTTATCATTTAATACCTGAGTTATAAATTCAAAAACAAAAGGTGAATGCATACCATGACCTTTTCCATTTGATGCACTGATCCAGTATTTAATATATTTTAAAGCAAGTTGTGTGGAAGAATACATGTTGCCCCGTCCCTAAAGGGAGTAATTATGTTTATTAAAAATATTATTTAAAAAAAATCAGTGGCGAAGATAATGTTCGAAGCGTTAATTCTCCCTTTAGGGACGGGGCTTCCACAATTGAAAACTATAATCATAAGCATGTTTATCATCTTTAAAATGATCTTCGTTTGAAACCAGATTCCATTTGCTTTCATCTATTGCAGGAAAGAATGCATCAGCATCTTCAAATACATGATGTACCCTTGTAATATAGATTTTATCAGCATCATCTATTGTTTGCTTATACACATTTGCGCCGCCGAGGATCATTAATTCTTTATAATCATTTTCTTTTGCAAAAAATTCCGCATCACTTATTTTATGCACAGTAACAGCACCATCTTTTTTATATTTTTTATCTGAAGTAAGAATAATATTTACTCTGCCATTTAAAGGTTTATTGCCAAGTGATTCAAAGGTTTTTCGTCCCATAAGCACAGGCATTGCCCATGTAATGTTTTTAAAAAATTTAAGATCGTTTGGTAAATTCCAAAGTAATTGATTGCATTTACCAATGGCGTTATTTGTTGCTGCCGCTACTACTAAACTCTTAATCATAAATCCAAATTTTGAAATATTTTCATACCGCTACCGGCGCTTTTATTGCAGGATGATATTGATAATTTTCCAGCGTAAAATCTTCAAACTTAAAATCAAAAATATCTTTTACAGATGCATTTAATTGCATTGCTGGCAAGAGATACGGTTTTCTTGAAAGCTGCAATTTTACCTGTTCCAAATGATTGTTATAAATATGCACATCCCCAAATGTGTGAATAAAATCTCCTGCTTCAAGACAACAAACCTGTGCCATCATCATCGTAAGTAAAGCATAAGATGCAATATTAAAAGGCACACCCA
>JBDTLW010000068.1:0-7665 GCA_039934575.1 Parafilimonas sp.
TCTCCTGATATTTCTCATGATGGTAAAATGGTTGTTGCAGTTGAACAAAAAATTGATGGAAGCGCTCAACTGGTTTTGCTTGATGCAAATGGAAATATAATTAGCACAATAAAGGATAGTAGCAGACATATTTTTTCTTATCCAAAATTTTCTGCCGATGATAGATTCATTTATGTGTGTGATAGAAATGCTGCAGGCGAAATGAGCATTTTAAAAGAAGAAGTGGAAGGCGGAAACTTAAATGAAATCATTCCATACGGAAACAGAATTATTGGATTTCCTGTTGTACAAAATGATACATTATTTTATAGTTGTTCAAATAATGGCAGAGATGAGATTTGGGCGTATGTTGATTCAACAAAAATAAATTATCATGTTGCTTCTGCTGCAACGGGTTTGTACCAGGCAACTGTTTCAGATAATAAAATAATTACTTCTGCATTTACAGGTGATGGTTACAGGCTTGCCGATATAATTCCACAATGGCAATTAATACATGCTGTTGATACTTTAAAAGATTTATATGTTTCAAAACCATTTAAAAGAACATCTAATAGCCTGCTAAAAAATATTCAGGAGAGAAATTTTTCTGTTGATAATTATTCCAAGGCATCGGGCGTATTTAATTTCCATAGCTATAATCCATATTTCAGTGCGCCGGACTATTCCTTTATTATATATGGACAAAATGTATTGAATACAATTCAAAGCCAATTATATTATACATATAATAAGGAGGAACATTTCAGCAGAATTGGTTATACAGGAATTTATGGCGCCAGGTATCTTCAGCCTTTTATAAATGCCAACCAAACCTGGAATCGCAGTGTAAGATTGAATGCTGATACTTCCTTACATTGGAATGAATCAAAAATTGCTGCAGGCGTACAATTGCCGCTCAATTTTAGCAGCGGAAAATTTTACCGAAATCTGAATTCTTTAGTCAGTTACAATTACAGTAATGTGCAATGGACCGGGTTTGCGAAACAATATTTAAACAATTCAAATTTTGGGTACTTACAATTCCAGGTAAAGTATAGCCAATTTATTCAGCAGGCACTGCAGCATATTTATCCGCGTTTTGGTCAATCAATATTGTTACAATACAGAAGCGGAAGTACGGCACATCAACTGCTTGCAAGCGGCTATTTTTATTTTCCGGGATTAGGTAAAACGCATAGTACAGTAATTAATCTTGCGTATCAATCACGAGATACTTCGGGCAAATATTATTACGATAACAATTTCCCTTTTTCAAGAGGATATTCAGCCGTAGATTATCCTCGTTTATATAAAGCTGCTGTTAATTATAATTTTCCATTAGCCTATCCTGATTGGGGTTTTGGAAATATTGTTTATTTTTTAAGAATCAGAGCCAATCTTTTTTACGATTTTACTCAAGTTAAAAGTTTAAGAACCGGCAATCAGTATAATTTTACTTCTGCCGGTGCTGAAATTTTCTTTGATACTAAATGGTGGAACCAGCAATTCATTAGTTTTGGCATCCGGTACAGCCGGTTATTAAATGCGGATTTTGAAGGAAGAAATCCAAATCAATGGGAAATTGTCCTGCCCGTGAACCTTTAACTTGAATTTTTAGTTTGAAATTTTGCAAAAATTTTCTCAATTCGCTGCATTCCTATATCTTTGCGCTCCCAAATTTATGTCCAAACAGCCATTGATTCAACAAGACGGTACTATAATAGAAGCACTTAGTAACGCCATGTTCAGAGCAAAATTGGAAAATGGTCATGAAATTCTGGCAACAATTTCCGGGAAAATGAGAATGCATTACATAAGAATTTTGCCTGGTGATAAAGTGAAAGTGGAAATGAGCCCTTATGATCTTTCAAGAGGGAGAATCATTTTAAGATATAAATAATAAGCTCAATTCGCCGCAAGCGGAGTAAGCAAAAAGCTAAATAACATGAAAGTAAGAGCTTCTATAAAAAAGCGCAGCGTTGATTGCAAGATCGTTAAAAGAAAAGGCAAGCTGTATGTGATTAACAAAAAGAATCCTCGTTATAAACAAAGACAAGGATAAACAAAAGCTATGAGCTATTAGCTGTAAGCTCGAAGCAAAAAAGATAAACAAAATTATAAATAGAAATTATGGCTCGTATTGCCGGAGTTGATTTACCAAAAAATAAAAGAGGCGAAATTGGATTGACCTATATATATGGAATTGGTCGTTCTACTGCCCGCCGTATTCTTGATAAAGCAAATATTAATTATGATAAGAAGGTAAATGATTGGGATGATGATGATCTTAATCACATTCGTACTATTATCACCAATGAAATTAAAGTGGAAGGTGCTTTACGCAGTGAAGTTCAGATGAGCATCAAACGCTTATTGGATATTGCCTGTTATCGTGGTTTACGCCATCGTAAAGGTTTGCCGGTTCGCGGTCAACGCACACGTACAAACAGCCGTACAAGAAAAGGAAAGCGTAAAACAGTTGCCGGTAAAAAGAAAGCACCTAAGAAATAATTAAATAAATAACAAAACAGAAATATCAATTTCCAAGCCAGCGTAGCGTAATCTATTTAAGATTTGGAATTTGTTTTTTGAATTTTAATCAATCATGGCAAAAGCAGCAAAAGCACAGGCAAGCGGTAAAACCGCAGCTAAGAAAAGAATAGTAAAAGTAGATGCGTATGGTGATGCACACATCAGTGCTACTTTTAATAATCTTATTGTGTCTTTAACCAATAAGCAGGGGCAAGTTATTAGCTGGTCATCTGCAGGGAAAATGGGTTTTCGCGGTTCTAAAAAGAATACACCTTATGCAGCTCAAATGGCAGCTCAGGATGCAGCAAAAGTTGCAGTAGATGCAGGGCTGAGAAAAGTGGATGTTTATGTAAAAGGACCTGGTGCAGGCCGTGAAGGAGCTATCCGCGCTTTGGCAACAAATGGTATTGAAGTGGCAATGATAAGAGATGTAACACCGTTACCGCATAATGGTTGCCGTCCTCCAAAGAAAAGAAGAGTATAGTAATTTATGATGTTAGATTTTGATGTACACTTTACATTGAAATGATACATTAATTAATAAACGGATACAGCATTTATTTTAAGATTTTTATTGATGCTGTATCGTCACTAAAAAATCAGATAAACAATTATGGCACGTTACACGGGTCCCAAAACAAAGATTTGCCGCATGTTCGGCGAGCCTATTTTAGGCAATGGAAAATGGTTAAATAAAAATAGCAACCCTCCAGGTATGCATGGCGCTTCCCGCAAGCGCAAAACTTTAGGCGAGTACGCAATTCAGCTTAAAGAAAAACAAAAAGCAAAATATACTTACGGTGTATTAGAACGTCAGTTCCGTAAAACATTTGAAGAAGCTTCACGTATTAAAGGTGTTACCGGTGAAAATCTTATTAAGTTGCTGGAAGCACGTTTGGATAATACAGTGTATCGCTTAGGTATTGCACCTTCCCGTCCGGCTGCAAGACAGTTGGTTTCTCACAAACATGTTACGGTAAATGGCGCTATAGTAAATATTCCTTCTTATCAGTTAAAGCCCGGTGATAAAATTGGTTTGAAACCGAAGAGCGGGGACAATAGTTCTATCACCAGCCAAATACGCGGTAAGAGTACAAAGTTTAACTGGCTCGATTGGAATGAAGCTGAAAAACAAGGCGCATTCATTACTTATCCCGAAAGAGAGAGTGTTCCTGAAAATATTAAAGAGCAACTCATAGTGGAGCTATATAGTAAATAATTATCAGCTTTACATTGAATTAGAACCAGTCAAGTATATATACATAAAAATTAAAACAAAAAATAAGGAAATATAAAATGGCCATTTTAAACTTCCAGAAACCAGACAAAATCATCTTACAGAAAGCAACCGATTTTGAAGGTTCATTTGAATTTCGTCCCCTTGAGCAGGGTTACGGTTTAACGATCGGTAATGCACTAAGAAGAGTTTTATTAAGCAGCCTTGAAGGCTATGCAATTACCAGTATTAAGATTGAAGGTGTTGAACATGAATTTGCAACTATAAAAGGCGTTACAGAAGATGTAACTGAAATGATTCTGAACCTGAAACAAATAAGGTTTAAGAAAACAGTTGATCATGATGTTAACAGCGAAAAAGTTGTATTGAGTGTTAAGAACAAATCAGAATTTAATGCCGGTATGCTTAATGATGTAATGCAGAGTTTTGAAGTAATGAATACAGATCTTGTACTCTGCACAATGGATCAAAGCGCAAAGCTTGATATTGAGCTCACCGTTTCAAAAGGCAGAGGTTATGTGCCTGCTGAAGAAAACCGCGTAAAAGATATACCACTTGGTTATATACCAATTGATTCTATTCATACGCCGATTAAGAACGTAAAATATGCAGTAGAAAACTATCGTGTAGAACAAAGAACTGACTATGAAAAGTTATTGCTCGATGTTACTACTGATGGAACTATAAATCCTGAAGAAGCTGTGAAGCAGGCTTCACGTATTTTAATTCAGCATCTGATGATCATAACTGATGAGAACATCACTTTTGATAATAAAGAAGACAGGAAAGAAGATGTTGTTGATGAACAAATGCTGCAATTGCGTAAAGTATTGAAAACACCATTGGAAGATCTTGATCTTTCGGTACGTGCATTCAATTGCCTGAAAGCAGCAAAGATCAACAGCTTAAGCGAATTGGTTCAATACGAACAGGAAGACCTGATGAAGTTCCGCAACTTCGGTCAGAAATCTTTAAGTGAAATTGAACAGGTACTTTCAGAAAGAGGTTTGCATTTTGGAATGGATTTAAGCAAGCTGGGTTTGGATGATATAAATTAGCTCACATTTTTACAAGTTCACATGTTCACAGGTTTAACTTGTGAACATTGAAACTCTCATGAATTTGTAAACTTTTAATAACAGTCTTGTAATTCCTGACACGGTACAAGGCTAAAAACAAACGTCATGCGTCACGGAGACAAAATAAAAAATTTAAGCCGCACCAAAGCACACAGAGATGCGTTGCTTGCTAATCTCGGCAGCCAGTTAATTGTAAATAAGCGCATCACCACTACACTTGCAAAAGCTAAATCTTTAAGAATTTATGTTGAACCATTAATTACAAAAACACGCAAAGGTGAAAGCCAGGAACAGATCATGCATCAGCATCGTGTTGTGTTCAGTTATCTTAAAGATAAACATGCAGTAAAAGAATTATTTACTGTTGTTGCCCCTAAAGTTGCAAGCCGTCCCGGTGGTTATACACGTATCATAAAACTTGGAATACGTTTAGGTGATAATGCAGAAATGGCAATGATTGAATTAGTTGACTTCAATGATGTTTACGGAAAAACTGAAGGCGCCGTTGATGCAGGAAAAAGAACCCGTCGCGGTCGTTCTAAAAAACCTGCAATATCAAAAGCAGTTGATGAAAAACCTGTTGAAAATATTGAAGCAGCAGTTGCTGAAACAAAAACTACTTCCGCTGAAGAAACAACGCAACCACCTGTTGAAGGTGAAACAGATATTCAAAAAGGAACAGAAGAATAGAATTTATATAAGCTCATAATAAAAAGGCAAAACCTTATGGGTCTTGCCTTTTTATTATGAGCTTAATTATTCCTTAATTATTTTTTCTCTAAGTATAACCTTGTTATCATTCCTAACCTGAACAAGATAAATGCCCGGGGTTAATTCATTTCCGAACGAATAATCTTTTGAAATAATATTGCTGTTTACAACCTGCTTACCATTAACATCAAAAATCGTTAAAAAATATTTACCATCATTATAAGAAGGTATTGAAATATGAAAGGATCCGGCAGATGGGTTTGGGAAAATTTTTGCTGCATTATCATCAACTATCGAATTAGTTTTTGCTAAAGAAGGGCATTGGATTATTACTCTTGTAACTGCCGATTGTTTACTGCAACCTGTAGTTGTTTTAGTAACATTCACTCTATATTTTCCCGCTGTTTTTGCTGTATAACTGCTTGCGGTAGCGCCGGCAATATTACTTCCGTTTTTTTGCCATTGATAAGTTTGTGATGCACCGGTAGTTGCCTGCATCATAACACTATCATGCTTGCATATAAGCACAGTATCAGATGGAGTAATTATGGCTTGCGGTAATGGGTTTGCCTTTACATTTATTGCATTAGATGTGGCGCTGTTTCCGCAACTGTTTGTAACCATTAAAGTGTATGATGCGGTTACTGTGGCAGTGTAAGTTGAAGACTTGGCATTGGCAATGTTTGTCCCGTCTTTTTTCCACTGGTAAAATGTAATCGCAGAGGTAACTGATGATTTAAGTAATACAGATTCACCCTTACAAAATAACACGGATCCGTCTGCAGAAATTTGTACACTTGGTTGTGGACAAACAACAGTAAAATTCCCTTTCATACCCATTGAAAAATGTGGGATGCATTTATAATTATATACACCAATTTTGGAAGGTATATAGGTAAAACTTGTACTGGATGAATTTATTGGATGATCCCATGATGCTGCACCTGCAGGAATAATAAGCGATGTGGTTGTGTGCGATCCGTTAAGCCAGGTAAAGCGAACAGTATCGCCAAGGTTTATTGTGAAACCGGAAGGTGTAAACAGATGGTTTTGCACTGTAACAATTTGTGTAAACGAGTAAGCATTTATTACAAACAACAGGCAAATTGTAATTGCTGATAAAAATTTTTTCATTTCAATTTATTTGAAATTTTAAAAAAAGCTGTTATAAATAGATTGCTCAGTTAGCTAAAGTATATTTAAAAATTATTACTAACTGTGGGCTTTATTGCAAAGGGAATAAACCTTTGTATTGGTTAATTGGTTGCCTGTATAAAAAAGAAAAGAACGATTTAATATGGCCAGAGTCTTTAATTATCCCATTGCATATATTTAATAATATTTATCCTGCCACTATCTTTTAAATATAATATTATGAGTAACGAGCGTTATTAAGTAATTCCAATAGCTATGAATGGATTCAAGAAATTATGGTTCCTGTTTTTTTTATGCTTTTCATTTATATATTCTCATGCGCAGAATATAAATTGGATGTTGGGAACATGGAATATGACCGGCAACGCTAAATCACAGGTTATAAGAACAATTATTATTGATTCTGTTTCAGAAGAAAATTTTGCAGGTACTAAAACGAATGAAGTAAATGATCGTAGTCATGCAAAAATTATTACTGCGCTTTCCGGGAATTTTAATAACAGAGAATTATATATACAAAATGGAGCTGTTTTATATAAGAAGGAACCTCAAAATGGTAAATGGCTTGATTGCTCATTCTGCACCCCGGAAAATAAAATAACAATTAAAGAAGACAGCGTTATTTTAAGCAGCCGTATTACCGGTTGCCATAAAGATTGTGATGGCGTATCAGTCTATTACAAATTGTTGTGTGATTATGATTCTGCAACGCAACGGTATTTGGTAAATCTTTTTGGTACACCTTCAGATATTGCAGCATTTAAGCCTTGCGTAAAACATCCCCCTGAAATTATTGCTTCTGATCCTGATGATATAAAACATGCAAGTGAAGATTCAATCAGGAATGCAGAGAAAATTGCAAAACAAAAAGAACAACAACGCATACAGGATTCTATAACCAATGCAACTATTATTGCAAAAAAACGCCAGCAGCAAATTGATGATTCTATTAGTGTTGCTAAAAAGCAT
>JBDTLW010000069.1:0-7656 GCA_039934575.1 Parafilimonas sp.
CATCAAATTTCTCTGGACTTAATCCTTTAAGTTCGCTAATTGCTTCTTTAATTTTTTGAATAGTTCTATTCAGCTCTTTTTCAGCTTCGCTTTTCAAAAATTGCCAATAGCTATTTATGAGAGAAGTTTCTTTTTCAGTAAGCGGTTGCAAACAGAAAAAGCAATTGTCTTTATCCGAAGGATAAAGAAGATTTTCTTTTCTGCTTTCTTCAATTGCAGAAGCGTAGCTTTTTGCTGAAACAATAAATTCTCTCCATTCCTTGCTGCCAACTAAATCAATATTGTAATTCTCTAAACTCTTAATCCCTTCTTCCTTTGATAGGGCTTGCAAATGATGAAAGGATTCTATGAGTTGAGTGTAGTAACTTATTTTTTCGTTTGTCAAGCAAGCAAGTATTGCTTGCTGTCTTTGTCTAAATTCAGTTAGCTCTCTTTGGAGTTTTTGAAATTCTGCAATCTGCTTAGGTATGTTTAATGCTTTAAGTTTTTCAATCTTTGATTTTACTTCTTCCAACTTCGCTGCATCTTCTTCTGTAAATGTTCCAAGTTCTGTCAAAGCAACTTCGTTGCTTGCAACACCAAGATTTATTATTTGCTCTTGAATAGGATTTGCATTTACAAACAACGGAATAAAAGTGTTAGCAGGTCTGTTTACTCTCACATCAACAGCTACTCTTTGTTTTAACGCTTCAAAAAGTTGCAAAATTTTTTCAAAGAAATCAAAACCTGTTGGAGTGAAATTTAGTTGATTGTCATTTTCTAAATGAACTCTTACACAAGTCGTGTCAAATACTGCAAACTGTGAAAATTCAGAACTTGTTCTGTCGGCAGGAAATTCTTTTAGGTAAGGTTCTCCACCAGATTGAAACATGAAATTGCATTTTGGTTCTCCTGTTGCATCTTCATTGAAAACATTTTGCAAAATTTGTTTGTCGCCTCTTGCAATAAATGCGTTGTTCAATAACCTTACATATCCTGATTTGCCTGAACCGTTAGCACCGTAAACAATAGTTAGATTTTTATTTACTTCAATAGCTTGTCCGTGTTCTAAAGCATTTACATTTTCAATGTTGTTGATTAAAAGAAGTTTTAAATTATTTGCTTCTTCAACTGCTGCGTTTGCTATTTCTGTGAAAACAATTTCTGTTCGTTCTTCTGTCGCTTCAATCAATTCCCAATCCTCTGAAAATAGCTTGTAGGTTTCATTTACTAATTCACTTGACACACTTTCACCTTCAATCAAACGATTTCCCGAATACTGAAACCAGGATTCTTGATTTCTAAGCCAAGCTATAATTTGGTTTTTAAGAGGTGTTTGTGACATTGTGATAATTTATGACTTTTACAAATTTGTAGTTGACAAAAATAGAATTCCTTTCTCCCAACGAATCGCAAACACATCTTCTCTGTCTTTGAAAACAGATTTGAAGATTTGGATTTGATTTGAGAGAGATTCATTCATTTGCTTTATACATCAATCTTACAAATGCACAAGCCAATTACAAACTTCAGTCAATTGTCCGTCATTGGTTAAATTTGCAGCATTGCTTAACACACCAGTTTTAAGTTCTGTAAACATTTCGTTAGCCATGCTTCTTTCAATAGCTGCTCCAATAAAAAAAGTTTTTGGTGTAAAGTTTAATGTACTAAAGCTATTTCTGATTCTAATAAGAGCAGAGTTTGCAGTTTTCCAATGTTCATCCGCACCTGCGGGGTCAATACCACCTTTAAGTTCACCTAATGCCAAATATTTGTTGGGCTGATGAATAATTGAATTTATTCCTTTCTTTAAGTCTGAAATATTTCCTTCAATTAAAGATAAATCCACATTCTTTTTTACTGTAGGAACAGCGATATTTAATACAAGTAATCTTGATTTATTTTTTGTATTCCACTGCAATGAAGTAAGTCGTTTTTCAATATCTATATCATTATCACTTTTTTCAATCCATGATTTTGTTTCACTATCTCTCCATTTGTAGGGAATACCGGCTAAGTTTAAAACAGATAAAAGTGTTCTCAAAAATTTTCGTTCACCAAGTAGCCCTGCAAGATTACGTGCCTTACCGCCTAATGCATCTCCTTTAATCAATAAATACCTGTAAACAAGTTCATCTATAAAACTTTGTCCTGCAGGTTCAAGAAATGTTTCTATCAACCCTTTTATTGCAATTGTTTTATCTTCTTCTGTTAAGTAGTTCAATGATTTTTCAGAAAGTCCGGAGGCAGTAAGCAAGCCAATTCTTAGACCCTGTTCTTTTAGAAGTTCAATCGGCTTTTTTATTTTTTTAGCAAGAGCTTTCAATGCTTTTGCTTCTTCAATATATGGAACTGCAATATAATTTTTCTCTAATGCCATTGCAATAAAACCTGCTCGTGTTTGTTCACGGGAAGTAACTAAATCTTCTGCTGATTTGATTGAGCTATTTATTGCTATATTTTTTGCCATAAATAAACACATTTGCGAACTTCAGTTCTTCCATAGTTGCCCATTTGTTGACTACTGTTGCCTTTGCCTTTTGGTAAAACGAATATCTTTTTGATGTGAAAGCCAAAGTTCTCCGCAAATTCTGCTAAAATTAAATCAACCGGAATTTCTTCTCCACCATATCGAACATTGTCATTAACCATTACACAATAGCCATCACTTTTAGTAACTCTTGCCATTTCATAAATCACAAAACAAAGTTCCAAAAAATAGTTTTTTACCATTCTTGCAATATTGTTGTTGTTAAGTTTGCCAAGCTTGTTTAATTCATCCAAGATAGAATTTACTTCAGCCATTGCGCTTGAACTATTGTAAACATTAATAACTTTTTCAAACGTTTTACTTTTACTAATAGAAGTATAAAAGTGTTTTAAATATTCAACCTTCTCCTTGTTTTCTACGGTGCAGGATAACATTGATTGTCGAAGGTTTCTTACCTGTTCGTTATTGTATCCTAAATAAACTAATTCTAAAGCATACGTTCTTGTGTAATCATAGCGATTACAATAAGGCGGAGAGGTAATTATGAAATCAAAATAATCACTTTCTAATTTAGGTAACAGTTCAAGGCAAGAGCCTTCAATAATATTTACCGGATGTTTAGTAATCTTTGTATCATCAGTTTTTTCAAAGAGCGATATTGTTTGATTAGGCAAAAGGTCTTGAATAATTTGATTAAGTTTTGATTTTACTGCTTCTTCAAAACTTAAAATTTTCCCTTTATCAAAAGGCTTGCCCGATAAATCTCTTTTGGAGCGATAATCCCAACGTAAATATTGACCGTCTTTTCTTGTATAACTAATTTCTTCTAAGACCGTGAATGCTGCAAACTTTAAGATAGTTTGAAGATGCTTATCCTTTAAATTGGAACAATAGGTCAAATACTTATTAATGTAATCTTCTGTATCATTGGAGAAGGCATCTTTGGTAATTGAAATATGTTTAATACTATTGTTATATTCTTTCAACTTTGAAATTTCAACCCAGATATTTTTTGCAATAGCTCTTAATTTACTAACGTCAATTCTATTAAGCGCTTGTCTTGTTTGTATAACAAAAGTACCGACAGGCAAAAGTTCAATACCATAAGATTTCCAACCTAATTCTTGCGCTGCAAATAATGAAGTGCCTGCTCCAGAAAATGGGTCTAAAATATTTCCTGTTTTCTTTGAATATTCTGAAAGAAAGTATTTTACCAAAGCTGATGAAAACCCTTCTTTATATTTAAACCAACGGTATATTGGTTCTTCCTTATTCGCCTGAAAACTAACTATCTTCCTATTTAAGTTATATGCCGTTTCTAACTTTGCCGCAAGTTTGTCAAACAGTTTTTCTCTTTCCGATTGAAATATTTCTATTGCTTTAACCATGCCGGAAATTTTTTAAATATTCAACTTTCTCTTCCGCTACTTTTAAAATATCAAGGTCTATATTTTCTTCAATTATCTTATAAGCAAACTGGTCGCTGAGCATTTCTTTTATAAGCTGTTTTTCATTAACCTTAAAGAATTTCGCTACTTGTTTTATTTGCTCTTTTGTTGGCTGTCTTTCATTGCGTTCAATTTTGCCCAGCAATGAAGTATCTATATTAATATTACTTGCAACTTCCCTTAAAGAAAGATTTACATTCTCTCTTAATGTTCTTAATTGTTCGCCAATAGTTGCGATGCTTTTTTTAGCTGCCGGCATTGAGACGTAATTTGTCCAAATTTAATAAATGAAATTTTCTTGGACGTAATTTGTCCACGAAAAGTTATTAACACTTGGGAGTTGCTGATTATAATTTTTAGCTGATGATTAAAGTCAGCCTGATATGAATTACTTCAGATAAATGGTGGCTTGCGTGTTAGCATCTTTAATTCTTTTGCAAGTTGGTTTAAAGACATTATATATAACTCCACCCAACCACCTATAAAAAAATTTTACTCAAATTCTTTTTTTTGATGCTTTACATTTACATTTATTCGCAGCCAATCTCATTATTAAAATTACAAACGCCAAATGAAAAGAATTTTTGCATTAGCCATTACCGTTTTTGTTGTGTGTTTTTATTTTTCATGCAGCAATAAAAGAAGTGAAAAACCAAAAGTGCTGGTATTTAGTTTAACAAAAGGATTTCATCATGAATCAATTCCTGATGGTATTGCAGCCATTCAAAAACTTGGACAGGAAAATAATTTTGATGTTGATACAACAACAAATCCTGACATGTTCAACGACAGCACATTAAAAAATTATTCTGCTGTTATCTTTTTAAGCACAACAGGTGATGTGCTGAATTACAGGCAGGAAGCGGCTTTTGAAAGATATATACAGTCCGGTGGTGGTTTTGTCGGCGTACATTCTGCAACCGATACCGAATACGATTGGGGTTGGTACGGAAGATTAGTAGGCGCGTATTTCTATGATCATCCCGGTATTCATGACAGCTTTCCAAATGTGCAACCAGGTGTATTAAATGTAGTTGATCAAACTAATATATCAACCAAACATCTGCCTAAAGAATGGAAGCGTACAGATGAATTTTATAGTTTCAAAAAATTTGATTCTGCTGATGTTCATGTATTAATAACCATTGATGAAAGCAGCTATCAGGGCGGCAAGCGCATGGGCTATCATCCAATGGCATGGTATCATGAGTATGATGGCGGTCGTGCATTTTATACAGAGTTAGGTCATACAAAAGAATCTTATACCGAGCCGGATTATTTAAAACATTTATTGGGCGGTATTCAATATGCCATCGGCGATAACCTTAAACTTGATTATTCAAAAGCAACAACGCAAACACCACCTGATGAAGATCGTTTTACAAAAACACAATTGGTGCAGGGAGAATTTTTTGAACCCACTGAAATGACGGTGCTTCCTAATCTTGATATATTGATCGCTCAACGCCGTGGTGAATTGATGTTTTATAAAAATGATACAAAGCAACTGAAACAGGTTGCTCATTTGAATGTTTACTGGCATGCAAACACACCTGGTGTAAATGCAGAAGAAGGTTTTATGGGATTACAAAAGGACCCGAATTTTGCAAAAAATCATTGGATATATTGTTATTACAGTCCTGTTGACAGTTCAGTAAACCGCTTATCTCGTTTCACTTTTACAAACGATACATTAGATATGTCTTCAGAAAAAACAATTCTTGAAGTGCATGCACAACGGGAAATATGTTGCCATACCGGAGGCTCAATTGCATTTGGTCCTGATGGTTTATTATATCTTTCAACAGGTGATAATTCAACGCCGTTTAATGAGCCTGGTGTAAAATATGTAAGCAATGGTTTTGCTCCGCTGAATGATAATGGTCCTATGCAATATGATGCAAGACGTTCCGCAGGTAACACAAATGATCTGCGCGGAAAAATTTTACGCATACGTGTAAATGATGATGGTACGTATTCAATTCCTGATGGGAATCTTTTTCCAAAAGGGGAAGCAAAAACAAGACCTGAGATTTATGTAATGGGTGACAGAAATCCTTACCGTATTTCTGTTGATCAGAAAAACAGTTATTTATATTGGGGTGAAGTTGGACCAGACGCAAATGATGATAGTTTGGCAACACGAGGACCGCGTGGTTATGATGAAGTAAACCAGGCGCGTAAAGCCGGTTATTTTGGGTGGCCGTTGTTTGTTGGAAATAATTATCCTTATGTAGCGTATGATTATTCAAACGGTAAAAGCGGAACTCCGTTTGATCCTGCACATCCGGTAAACAATTCAAAATACAATACGGGTTTAACAGATCTTCCGCCTGCAAATCCTGCATTCATCTGGTATCCGTATGCTGTGTCACCTGATTTTCCCCAATTAGGTACAGGCAGCCGCAATGCAATGGCTGGTCCGGTTTATTATACAGATCTTTTTCCGAAGGAAACACGTTTGCCTGATTATTATAATGGCAAATTATTGATCTATGACTGGATGCGCGGATGGATAAAAGCAGTTACCATGTTGCCTAACGGCGACTTTGATAAGATGGAACCATTCTTTGGAAATATCAAATTAAATAATTGTATTGATATGGAAGTTGGTCCTGATGGAAGAATATATTTATTGGAATATGGAACAGGATGGTTTCAAAAAAATCCGGATGCAGGTTTGGCAAGAATTGATTATGTATCCGGCAACAGACCTCCGGATATTACTTCAATAAAAGTTGATAAAACAACAGGCGTATTGCCTTTTACCGGCACTGCAACTGTTGATGCAAGAGATCCTGAAAATGATAAGATGACCTATATATGGAATCTTGGAAACGGAACAACAAAAGAGACTTCTGATCCGCAGCTTAACTTTAATTATACAACCGCAGGAGATTATAAACTTTCTGTAACTGTAAAAGATGCAAGCGGAGATTCTGCAAAAAGTGAAGCGGTTGAATTGTATGCGGGCAATGAAACTCCTGTTGTATCTGTTCAAATTAATAACACGAATAAATCATTTTACTTACCTGGCAAACCTGTTAATTATTCTGTATCGGTAACAGATAAAGATGATACATCAAAAATAGATCCGGCGAGTCTCTTTGTTTCTGTAGATTATGTTGTGGGTTTTGATAAATCAGCAACCAAGACTGCGTCTCAATTAGAATCAGGAACAATAGGCGGAATGAATATTATGATGTCTCTTGATTGCAAAGGCTGTCATAAAGTAGATGAAAAATCTATCGGTCCATCATTTACTCAGGTATCGCAGAAATATGCAAAAGACCGGAGTGCTGTAAGTTATCTTAGTCAAAAAATAATTAAAGGCGGCAGTGGTGTTTGGGGCGAAACTGCAATGGCAGCGCATCCTAATTTACCTGAAAGTGATGCACAGCAAATAGTGCAATGGGTGCTTTCATTATCAAACCAGGCAGCTATGAAAAAATCTTTGCCGCAAGCAGGAACAATCACTCCGCCTGCAAATACAAAGCCCGGCGCTGCGTTGGTTTTATCTGCAAGCTATACTGATAAAGGAGGCAATAATATAAAGGCATTAACAGGAAGAGGCATGGCTGTGCTTAAGAGCAATTCTGTTATGTTTACAGGTACTGAAAAAAAGGACGGGTTTGCAACATTTAATTACAATGGCTCAAACATAATGCTCTTCCCGAAAACGCAGGGCTGGTTTGCTTTGGATAGTATTGACCTTACCGGAGTAAATAATGTAACAAT
>JBDTLW010000070.1:0-7612 GCA_039934575.1 Parafilimonas sp.
GGATGTTTACCTTTTAATATTCGTAAAACATTGTATTGCTCATGAGTTAAACCATATTCTTTCAATTCTTTACTCATGATTGTTTTAAGCCACCAGGCAGTATAAAGAATATTCAATCCTGCTTTATGCACTTCGTTTCTGAATTTATTACTTTTTATTGCTTGTTCCAGTTTCAAGATGCAAATGTATGTACATACATGTAATTTACCAAATAAAATCCCGCAAACTTGCGGGACTTAAAATTTATTTAGAAACTGTGCCTTCTGATGTGTACCAATAGCTGAGGCTTTTGCAGGTTTTGTATTGCGGATCAATATCAATATAAAAATCAGGTATATGTTGTTTGAACCAGGTATCGAGCACATCCTGTTTCTTTTCACCAAGCGCCTGTTGCGCTACGCGGTCATAATCGTCTTTAAGATTTTCTCTATGCGGTTCTGTTTCATGAACAAGATAAACAATACGCACACCGGTTTTCCCGCGATCATCTGTATAAGTAAGTGGCTGTGTAATATCGCCCACTTTCATATTTTTTAAATTAACCACTAAATCTTTATCAAGCTGATCTATTGTTACAGAGGTAGATCCATTTACAGGGCTCGTAATTCTGCCAGCAGTAAATTTAGTAATATCATCTTCACTGTATTTGCTTACCGCTTCATTAAAACTTACATCCCCTGCTATAATTTTTGCTCGAACACTGTCGATTTTTTGTTTTGCGGTATTTACTTCTGCTGCCGTTACAGAAGGTATTATCAATATATGCCTTATTACAGCATCATCACCGGCGCGGCTTACCATCTGAATTATGTGCAAGCCAAATTTTGTTTTTATCACAGGAGATATCTGACCTTCTTTTAATTTAAATGCTGCAGCAACAAAGGTTGGATCCCATATCTTATCATTACGGTTTATACTATATTGCCCGCCATTATCTTTACTGCCGGGATCCTGTGAATAAACCTTTGCCAGATCTGAGAATTTTTTCTGACCAGATTCTACCTGCTTTTTCATATCAAGTAACTGGTTTGATATATAATCTTCAATATCCTTATTTGCCTTTGGATAAATTACTATTTGTGCCACTTCAAGTTCACTTTCAAAAAAAGGCAAGCTGTCTTTTGGGATTTTATCATAGAAAGTCTTTACCTCTGTTGGCGTGATCTTTACATTTTGTAAGAGCTGGGTACGCATTTTATCTGCCAACTGTCTTTCCATAAAAGGTTGCCTTAAATCTTCTTTCAGCTGGTAAACGGTTTTGCCGGCAATTTGTTCCAGTACATCCTGTGAACCATATTGATTTATAAAATAACGAATCTGATTATCAAGCAGATTATCAATTTCATCCTCACTTATCACAATTGAATCTTTTTCCGCCTGCAACACTAATACTTTTTGAACAAGTTGCCCTTCTAAAAATGCACACTCTGGATTTGGGGGTAATTGGACATCAGTACCTTGCCTTTTGTAATCGGCAATTGCGTTATCAATATCTGATTTAAGAATGATCTTGTCACCAACTTTTGCAATGATCTGGTCTGCAACAATTTTTTGTGTTTGTGCATAATTTTTTGCAGAAACACAAAACATAAAGAACAAAAAGTATAAACAAAATTTCTTCATATAATTCAAAAGTAAAATTTTGTAAAAGCAGCGCTTACAATAAAGAAGTTTTTAACAAAGAATTGGTGTGATGCCTGATTTCAAAAAGATTAAAATAAGAGATTTACAAAGTACGTTTTACTTCTTCTTTTTCGTAAGCAACTATTGTATCGTTTGCATTGATGTCTGCAAAATTCTTAATAGTTAATCCGCATTCATAACCGGAAGCAACATCTTTCACATCATCTTTAAAGCGTTTTAAACTGGCAAGTTCTGCAAATGCGCCTTCCTGTCTTGGATAAATAAGAATACCATCGCGGAAAAGACGGATCTTACTATCGCGCTTAATTTTTCCTTCCGTAACATAACAACCTGCAACGGTAGCTTTATCAAATTTGAATACTTCACGAATTTCAACAGTAGCAACTTCGCGCTCTTCAACCTTAGGTTCAAGCATGCCTTCCATTGCACTCTTAATTTCTTCTATTGCATTATAAATAATAGAGTAGGTTTTAATTTCAACGCCTTCATTTTGTGCAAGTTTACTTGCCTGTGAAGAAGGGCGAACATTGAAGCCAAGAATAATGGCATCGGAAGCCGTGGCAAGCAGTACATCACTTTCAGAAATTTGCCCTACTGCTTTATGCACAACGCTTACAACAATTTCTTCAGTTGATAATTTCTGCAGTGAGTCACTTAATGCTTCCACAGAACCATCAACATCACCTTTAATAATTATTTTTAATTCTTTAAAATTACCCAGCGCAAGCCTGCGGCCAATTTCATCTAAAGTAATATGCTTGCGTGTTCGTAAGCCTTGTTCGCGTATAATTTGAGAACGTTTTACAGCAACATCTTTTGCTTCACTTTCATCCTGATAAATCCTGAATTTTTCACCGGCCTGAGGTGCGCCATTTAAGCCAAGTATTTGTACAGGCATAGAAGGAAACGCGTTTGTTACCCGCTGATTACGCTCATTGGTTACGGCTTTCAGCCTTCCATAATATTGACCTGAAACCATGAGATCACCCAGGTTTAAAGTTCCATTCTGTACCAATACCGTTGCAACATATCCGCGGCCTTTATCAAGTGATGCTTCAATCACGGTTCCGGCCGCTTCTCTTTCAGGATTTGCTTTAAGATTTAGCAGGTCTGCTTCAAGCAAAATTTTCTCCAGTAAAGTATCTACATTTAATCCTTGTTTGGCTGATATTTCCTGGCTTTGAAATTTACCGCCCCATTCTTCAACCAAAATATTCATTTGTGCTAATTGTTCATAAATTTTCTTGGGGTTAGAGCCATCTTTATCAATTTTATTAATAGCAAATACCATAGGAAGGTTTGCAGCTTGTGCATGGCTGATGGCTTCTTTTGTTTGCGGCATTACCGCATCATCAGCAGCAATCACAATTACAGCAACATCAGCAGCTTTTGCACCGCGGGCACGCATGGCAGTAAACGCCTCGTGACCGGGAGTATCAAGAAAAGTAATTTTCTTTTCGTCTGAAATTGTTACCTGGTATGCACCGATATGCTGTGTAATTCCGCCTGCTTCACCGGCAACTACATTAGCACTGCGTATATAATCAAGCAATGATGTTTTACCATGATCAACATGCCCCATGATAGTTACTATAGGAGCACGCGGTTCTAATTCTTCAGGGTCATCTTCAGCTTCTTCATCATCTTCTTCAGCATCTTCAAGCCCGATAAATTCTACTTCATAGCCAAACTCACCTGCCACTAATTCTATCACTTCTGCATCAAGGCGCTGATTAATAGAAACCATAATTCCAAGACTCATACACTTGCTGATAACATCGGCAAAACTTACATCCATAAGGTTTGCCAGATCACTCACCGTAACAAATTCTGTAACCTGTAAAACATTTGTTTCACCAGTATCTGCATTTTCAGCAGCTTCATTTCTTTTTTCTCTGCGATGCTTGGCTTTTAAACTTTTGCCTCTGCCACTTGAGCCTGCAAGTTTTGCCTGTGTTTCCCTGATCTTTTCCTGTATTTCTTTTTGATCAATTTCACGGTCTGGCAAAGGCCCTCTGCCTCTGTGAGCGCCACCGCCGCTACGTTGCGGATGCGGTCCTCTTCCACCACCAGCAGTACCTCCATCCCTGCGGAAACGGTTATCGCCACCTCCCTGGTGTCTTTGCAGTACCGGCGCATCTGGTCTTCTTTCAATAGGAATATTTCCAGTTCCTTTTTTATCAATAGGAATACGTTTGCGTTTACGTTTTTCTTCGCGGCGGGGCGCAGAAGGTTTTGGCCTTGTATCATTTTCTACCGGTAATTCTATCTTACCTAAAACTTTAGGGCCTTCAATCTTTTCTGCTCTTATGTTTTCTATTATTGCAGGAGCTTCCGTTTCAGTTACAGGCTCCGGAACTGATATTTCCTGCACAGTTTCTGCAGGCTCTTCTTCCTTTACAATTTCAAGTTCCTTTTTCTTAATAGCCGGACTTACTTTCTTTACAGATTTTTTAGGTCGTACAGATGTTTGAATGGTTGAAAGATCTATTTTATCAAGTACTTTGGGTCTTTCAATTTCAGGTGCTTCAATTCTCGTTATTTCCGATTCAATATTTTCTTTTTTATCTTCTGCAATTATTTCTTCAGGCTTTGGTTCTTCGGGCTTTATCTCAGGTATTTCTTTTTGAGGTTCGGGTTTTGGAAATACTGTTTCTGTATTTACAGGCTTAGGCTCTTCCCTCTTAAAAGTTATTTCTTCATCTTCCTTTCTTTTCTTTTCAGCCTGCACAGTTTTGGGTATCTCTATCTGGTCTGCTTTTGTTTTTGCAACTTTATCTCCCTGAAAATTCTGTTGCAAAGCTTCATACATTTCAATAGTAAGCTTTGCTGTGGGTTTTAATTCATCACGGTCAAAACCTTTGCCTGTCAAAAATTCTATAAGGGTATCCTGTCCAATATTGAACTCTTTGGCAGCGCCTAATAACCTTGGTAACTTAACTTCAGCCATTAATAATTTTTTGTTTTATGCAGGCAGGTTTTAAAATCCATTTAGTTTAATTCATACAAACTGTTTTATATTTTGCATGAATAATCAATCAATTTCTATACCTGCAATATTATTCTTTTTCAAATTCTGCTTTCAATACTCTTTTTACTTCATCAATAGTTTCTTTTTCCAGATCTGTTCTGCGCTCTAATTCTTCAGCACTTAAATCCATTACACTGCGGGCAGTATCGCAACCTACGCGTTTTAATTCATCTATCACCCATGTATCTATTTCATCTGAAAACTCATCAAGATCAATATCATATTCTTCCGCTTCTCCTTCACTCTCACGGAAAACATCTATATCATATTCAGTAAGCTCGCAAGCCAGTTTTATATTTACTCCCCTTCTGCCAATTGCCAGTGATATCTGGTCTGCTTTTAAATAAACATCTGCGTGTTTATTTTCATTATCCAAATCCATATAGCTTATTTTGGAAGGCGTTAATGAGCGTTGTATCAGCAACTGAATATTGCTCGTCCAGTTTATTACATCAATATTCTCGTTTTTCAGTTCACGCACTATACCATGAATACGGCTGCCTTTCATACCCACACAAGCTCCAACAGGATCTATCCTGTCATCAAAACTTTCTACTGCAACTTTTGCACGCTCACCCGGTTCTCTTACAATTTTTTTAATGGTGATGAGTCCGTCAAATATTTCAGGCACTTCAATTTCTAATAATTTGGCCAGAAATTCAGGGCTGGTACGGCTAAGTATAATAACCGGTGTATTATTTTTCATATCTACACGGGTTACCACTGCCCGAATGCTCTCACCTTTTTTAAAATAATCCTGCGGTATCTGCTCGCTTTTTGGTAAGATCAATTCATTGCCTTCTTCATCCATTAATAAAACTTCTTTTTTCCAAACCTGGTAAACTTCAGCATTGATGATATCGCCAATTCTATCGCCATATTTTTTTACCAAAACATTTTTCTTCAGATCGTTTATACGGCTTGCCAGCGTTTGCTTTGCTGCAAGTATAGCACGGCGACCAAAATCAAGCATATCAACTTCTTCAAATAATTCTTCGCCAACTTCAAAGTCAGGTTCAATTTTTATTGCATCGCTGTAAGCAATTTCAGCCAAAGGATCCTGCACTTCGCCATCTTCTACAATCATGCGACGACGGAAAATTTCAAGATCACCTTTTTCTGCATTTACGATCACATCAAAATTTTCATCACTGGTAAATTTTTTTCTCAGTAATGTTTTGAATACATCTTCCACCACTTTCATCATGGTAGGTCTGTCAATATTTTCAGCTTCTTTAAATTCCTGAAAGGCTTCAATTAAATTAATACTTGCCATACGGTTACATTTACGAAGTAAGTACGATGTACTCAGTACAGATCGTACGATTAAAACTCAATTTGAACTGTTGTTGTTTTTATGTTTGAAAATGGAATAACCAACTGTTTTATTTCTTCTTTTTTCCCTTTGCCTGTTGTTTCTTCAATAATGATATCATCATTGGATACCTGCATTAACCTGCCAGTTTTTCTTGTATCATCGTTGAATAGAACTTCTATTTTCCTGCCTGTATTTTTTATATACTGGCGTTGCAGTTTTAAAGGCTTGTCAATACCGGGCGATGAAACCTCAAATGAAAAATCTCCGGAAGTAAAAAAATTATTGCTTTCAATTATTTTATACAATTGCTTGTTGAACTGTGTGCATTTTTCAATGGATATGCCCTTATCACCATCAATAAAAACCTTTATATTATTAGTTGGTTTTATTTTTATTTCAACCAAAAAATAATCGGGCTCTGTTTCAAGAAACTTATTTACTAACTGTTCAACGTTATGTACAACTGAATTTTCCTGCATAGATGATAAAAGAGAAGGGAACGATTCCGTTCCCTTCAATTATTAATTCCGGTGCAAAAGTAAGATTCTATTTATAATTTCCCAAATTATATACGGGTTAAGCTGTTGTGAAATTGCAGCGATTATTATACATTATTTAAGAAACGATGTTAAATTTGCAACATGATTGAATGGTTGTTTACTTTTTTGTTAGTGTATTTATTATATAAACTGATATTCGGGTTTATTCTGCCTGTTTACAAGGCTTCTGCAGATGTGCGCAGTAAATTAAATCAAATGAATCAGCAACAGCAACAACCTAAAAAAGAGCAAAAAACCAACACAAAAACAACTGTGCGCCCGCCTGCTGAAGATTATATTGATTTTGAAGAAATAAAATAACTCCTATTAAAATTATAGATCAAGTTCAAGCACTGTTTTAGGAGAATGCAAATGAATAGTTTGTAAACCCGTTGATATAGCTGCTTCAATATTTGCTAAAGAATCATCTATGAAAACTGTTTCTGCAGGGTTCAGATTTTCTGCTTTTAAAACAGCTTCAAATATTTCTTTTGAAGGTTTACGAAGCCCCATTTTATGTGAGTAATAAGTTTTAATAAATAATTCATCAAGATTTTTGTTGTCTATTTTTTCTTTGAACATATTAATAAATGCGCTGTAATGAATTTCATTTGTATTTGATAAAAGGTAAATATTATATCGTTTACTGATTTCTTCAAGCCAGTGTATGCGTTCACGCGGAAAGCCCAGCAGCAAAGCATTCCAGGCATTCATGATCTCATAATCAGTAAGCGGCAGTTTAACTAGTTTACGAAATTCATCATAAAAATCTTCGGGTGTAACTACTCCTGTTTCAAGTTTTTCAAAAAGCGGTGATAAAGTATGTAATGTATAATATTCACTAAAATCATCAACACCTAATTCAGCAAAAGCTAAAGCAGCTTGTTTAAAATCAATATCGAGAAAAACGCCGCCAAGATCAAAAATGATATTTTTTATTTTTTGCATGCTGACAAAATTATACTTCGAAAAATGAAATTTGTAAATTAGATGATTTGATTATTTTTGCGCTCCTTTGGCAGCATTGCCGGGCCTATAGCTCAGTTGGTTAGAGCACCTGACTCATAATCAGGTGGTCCC
>JBDTLW010000071.1:0-7607 GCA_039934575.1 Parafilimonas sp.
CGAAACCGCTTAATTTAAAAAAGGTTTGCTAATAATTAAATCTTTACTGCCGGGTGAATATGTGTAGAAACCCTCACCGGTTTTTATACCTAATCGTCCGGCAGTTACCATGTTAACCAACAACGGACACGGAGCATATTTAGGATTACCAAAACCCTCATGCAACACATTCAAAATAGAAAGGCAAACATCAAGACCAATAAAATCTGCAAGCTGTAAAGGACCCATTGGATGCGCCATTCCAAGTTTCATGATTGTATCAATTTCTTCAACGCCTGCAATGCCTTCATACAAACTGTAAATAGCTTCATTTATCATCGGCATTAAAATTTTATTCGCAATAAAACCGGGGTAGTCATTCACCACACAAGGCGTTTTGCCTAATTGTTTACTTAATGCAACAATAGTTTGTGTAACGGTTGCATCAGTTGTAAAGCCATTAATAATTTCAACCAGTTTCATCACCGGCACGGGATTCATAAAATGCATGCCGATGACTTTTTCAGCACGCTTTGTAACCGATGCAATTTTTGTAATAGAAATAGATGAAGTGTTTGAAGCAAGTATGGCAGAAGCAGGTGCGGCTTCATCAATCTCTTTAAAAATTTTTAGTTTCAGCTCAATATTTTCAGTTGCCGCTTCTATCACAATATCTGCATCTTCAACACCTTCTTTAATTGATGTATAAGTTGAAATATTGGCAAGTGATTGTTTTTTTATTTCTTCTGTAATACTGCCTTTAGCAATTTGCCTGTCGAAATTTTTTGAAATAGTCTGCAATGCTTTTTCAAGCTGTACAGCATGTACATCAATAAGATTAACTTCAAAATTATTTTGTGCAAATACATGCGCAATACCATTACCCATTGTACCGGCTCCTATAACTGAAATTTTTTTTATCATGTGTGTTTGTTGAGTATAGTTTATATGTTGTTCAGTTGAATGGTTGAAATGAGCTGTTAACTTATCAGACATTAAACTGATTATTGCATAGAACCAAGCATTTGCTTTCCTTCTTCTTTAAGCGCAGCATCATCAAAAGTACGGTTAGGCAATTTTACAAGTTTTTCCAATACAGCAATTGCTTTTGCACGTTGATGGTCGTAATCATATACTTTGGCAAGCTCAAGATAATCCAATACAAAATAAGGTTCTATACTGCGGGCTTTTTCCATATAGTAAGCAGCAGAATCTATTTGCGTATCTGATATGCCGCCATAAAAAACCTTGATGGCAGCTTTTTTTATCCAGCTTAATCTTATCAGTTCAAAATGCCATTTACCTAAAACATAATTTGCCTTTGCATGGTTTGGGTCAATTGCTAAAGCTTTATCAGCATAGGTTTTAATTTGTTTTACATAGTCAATAATTTCTTTATTGTCGTCAGCAACTTCCGTCATCTTTGCTGCAACAAGCGCCATTGCATAACATGCATTTGCATTTACAGGATCTTTTGTGTAAGCTTGTTGCGCAAAATTTTGTGCCTGTTGAAAATAACCTGTTTTTACTTTTTTATCTTTTTGTCTTTCACCAATACTGCAATTAAATTCAGCACATTTAACCAATATATTAATATTTGAAGCATCATTTGCTGCAAGCTGTTTGTATTTTTCCAAAGCGCCTGCTTCATCAAATTTCAGTTCAAGATTTTGCGCTTCTTTCAACAGCAAAGCATTATTCTGGGCAAAAATTTTTGCAGAGAAAAATATACAGATAAACAGCAGCGATAAATTTTTAAAATGCAAGCTCAACATATCAATCTTATTCTTTATTTTTTTCTTCCATCGTGTATTCAACTGAAACACTTCCATTAAAAAATGGTATTGGCGGATTTAATTTTTTTATGGCAACCGTAACTTTTGTTATACCGTGAAATGTATTGAATACCTCTTGCGTTATTTCTGTTGCCAGTGTTTCTAAAAGCGGTGTGGGTGTATCCATGCGCAGCTTCACCATTTCATAAAGCTTTGTGTAATCAATGGTTTCATGTATATGCAGCACCGGTATTGATGCCGGTTCAAAATAAACAATGAGGTTCACTTCAAAATTACCGCCGGTATTTCTTTCTTCTTCAAGTACGCCATGAAAACTGTGAAACTGAATAGCAGATAATTCAATTTTTAGCATGAAGCAAATCTATATTGCACGCAAACAGCAACAAAAACAAAATAGTTAATATGCGGGTTGAATTTTTTTTGAAATGAATCTCTTGCTATTGAAAATATCTCTGAAATATTTTTATCTGATACATGATATTCACACTGCAGTTGAACTTTCGTGATGCTAACATTCAAACTAATATTACGCGTCTCTGCCGTGGCAGTTCTTATATTTCTTGCCGCTTCCGCATGGGCATGGATCATTGCGCCCAACTTTAGGACCTACACGAATTGGTTCCTGTTTAACAGGTGTTGGATCATAATAATCGTTTTCGTTGGCTGCATAATCCTGTCCTGCTGCATCAACCTGTTGTTTGTTTGCCCGCATTTTACTCATGTCCGTTTTTTCTTCATGGCCTTCTTTCATGGGCACGTTTTGCTGAATGGGTAATTCTGCATGACAAAGAAAACTTACAATATTGGTGCTAATCTGCCCGCTCATCTGGCTGAATAAATTAAATGCTTCGCCTTTATAAATTACCAATGGATCTTTTTGTTCATAATGTGCTGTTTGTACGCTTTGCTTCAGATCATCCATCGCACGTAAATGTTCTTTCCATGTATCATCAATTAAGAAAAGTGTCACACTTCTTTCAACCATATTTGCAAGCTCTGTTCCTGAAGTTTGCATTACTTTATCCAGGTTAGCTAAAACCTGTATTCCTTTTCTTCCATCACTGAAAGGCACCATTACATTTTGTATTTGCGCACCTTGTGTTTCCCTGATATTTTTAAATACGGGTAAAACTGTTTTTGCAAGTTCTTTACGTTTGCGCTGATAATTTATAAGCGCTTCTTCGTATAAGCGCTGGGCAACTTGTTGTGCATCTTTCTTTTCAAACTCTTCTGAAGTGATGGCTGTATCAAGTCCAAGATTAACTATTGTTTCAAGTTTAAAACCTTCAAAATCGTTGCGCTCTTTAAATGTATTTACCAAGCCATCTGCAACATCGTAAAAAGCATTGTCCACATCAAGTGCAAGTCTATCGCCAAACAAAGCATGATTGCGTTTTGTATAAATAACAGTACGCTGCTTATTCATTACATCATCATATTCCAGCAGGCGTTTACGAATGCCAAAATTATTTTCTTCTACTTTTCTCTGTGCACGTTCAATACTTTTTGTTACCATGCTGTGCTGTATCACTTCACCTTGTTTATAGCCGGCAAAATCCATCACTTTGGCAATGCGTTCGCTGCCAAACATGCGCATGAGATCATCTTCAAGCGAAACAAAAAATTGTGAAGAACCCGGATCACCCTGTCTGCCTGCACGACCGCGCAACTGCCTGTCAACACGACGACTTTCATGGCGTTCTGTACCAATAATGGCTAAGCCACCGGCTTCTTTTACACCAGCTCCAAGTTTTATATCTGTACCACGACCAGCCATGTTTGTTGCAATAGTAATATTACCTGTAAGTCCTGCTTCAACTATTACCTGTGCTTCACGCGCATGCTGTTTTGCATTCAATACATTGTGCGGAATTTTTTTCTGTTGCAGCATACGGCTTAATAATTCACTTACTTCGACAGACGTTGTACCCACAAGCACAGGTCGTCCGTTGTTACGCATTTCTTCTATAATTTCAATTACAGCACCGTATTTTTCCCGCTTGGTTTTGTAAACAAGATCTTCTTCATCTTTTCTTACACAGAGTACGTTTGTAGGAATACTAACCACATCAAGTTTATAAATATCCCAGAGTTCAGCAGCTTCTGTTTCTGCAGTTCCCGTCATACCCGCAAGCTTGTGATACATTCTGAAATAATTCTGCAGTGTAACCGTTGCATACGTTTGCGAAGCAGCTTCAATCTTTACATTTTCTTTTGCTTCTATGGCTTGATGCAAACCATCTGAATACCGGCGGCCATCAAGAATACGTCCTGTTTGTTCATCTACAATTTTTACCGCTCCATCCATTACAACATATTCATCATCTTTGGTAAATAATGTATGTGCTTTTAATAATTGCTGTGCGGTATGAATACGATCTGCTTTTACTGAATAATCATTCAGTATAACTTCCTTCTTATGAAGTTTGGTATCGGCATCTAATGTTGCATCATTATCAATGGCTGCAAGGTCAACACCAATATCAGGAATAACAAAAAAGTTAGGGTCTTCTCCTGCTTTTGTTATTAACTGAATGCCTTTATCTGTAAGCTCTACCGAATTATTTTTTTCATCAATATAAAAGTATAATTCTTCATCCACCTTTGGCATTTCTTTTTGCTGATCTGCGAGATAATAGTTCTCTGCTTTTTGCATTTTTACGCGAATGCCCGGCTCACTTAAATATTTTATGATCGCTGTATTTTTTGGCAATCCTCTGAATGCACGATACAAAGCAAGACCACCACTTTTTGGATCATCATCACCTTCGCTTATTTTTTTCTTTGCTTCATTTAAAAATTGAATAACAGCACGCTTCTGTGCTTCGGCAATTTTTTCTATGCGTGGTTTAAGTTCAAAAAATTGTTGGGTAGTATCATCTCTGCCTACAGGTCCTGAAATAATTAAAGGCGTACGTGCATCATCAATTAATACACTATCCACTTCATCCACCATGGCATAATGATGTTTGCGCTGCACCATTTCTTCCGGTGTGTGCACCATATTATCTCTTAAATAATCAAAACCAAATTCATTGTTTGTTCCATAAGTTATATCTGCGAGATAAGCTTTGCGGCGTTCTTCTGTATTGGGCTGATGCCTGTCAATACAATCAACTGTTAAGCCAAGCCACTCAAACAAAGTACCATTCCATTCGCTATCACGGCGGGCGAGATAATCATTCACCGTAACTATGTGAACACCTTCACCTGCCAATGCATTTAAATACGCAGACAGCGTTGACACCAGTGTTTTACCTTCACCGGTTGCCATTTCAGCAATCTTGCCCTGGTGCAAAACAATACCGCCAATTAGCTGCACATCATAATGAACCATGTTCCAGGTAACCAGGGTGCCGGCAGCCATCCAGCTATTTTGAAAAACAGATTTGTCGCCATTAATTTTTATATACTCTTTCTTTACACTTAGATCGCGGTCAAGCTGAGTAGCTGTTGCAACAAGCTCTGTGTTTTCTTTAAACCTTCGTGCAGTTTCTTTAACTACCGCAAAAGCTTCAGATAAAATATCCTTAAGCGCTTCTTCAATTTTTTTATCCCGGTCTTTTTTTAATTCATCAACTTCTTTATATAAAGCGTCGCGGTTTTGCATTTCTTCTTCAGGCAAGGCATCGGCTTCTGCTTTTTTAGCACTAATTGCTTCATCAATTTCTTTCAGATGCTCTTTTATGCGTTGTTTAAATTCCTGTGTTTTACTGCGCAGGTCATCATTAGATAATGACTGGTATTCATCAAAGAATATATTTATTTTTTCAATCTGCGGTTCAATTTTCTTTACATCCTTTTCACTTTTGTTACCGCCTAAAATTTTACTTAAAATGTTGAGCATATATATAATATTGTATAATGTTTTTCGTTATTTGTTTTGTAGAATTTTATGCTGTCAAAAATTATGCGCCGGTTTTATAAAGTCAAACTGGCAGAATTTAAGGGCTGCAAGTTAATACTTGTATGCGGCAACTAAAACGTAAACAAAGCGTATAATTCTAAAAAAAATATAAAAGATCTTATTTAAAACCAAAAGAATGTCTTATGAAAAAAATGCTTACATTAATTACTGTTAGTCTTTTATTGCAACAACTAACAGCCCAAACTACAACCTCAGGCAGAATAGAAGGATTACGGGATGCATGGGGTACGACTATTGATTATGTAGGAGAAATAAAAAACAAACAACCCAATGGTCTTGGAATTGCCATTTATTCCAACGGCATCGCTTTACGTTATTCAGGTAATTTTGTTAACGGACAATACAGCGGGAAAGGTGTATTGTTATTTAAAGACAGTAGTTTTTTAAGCGGCGACTGGAAGAACGGAAAACTTAACGGAAAGGGTGCAAATCTTAGTAATACCGGCGATTTATATGTTGGCTATTTTGCGGATGGCAAAAAAGATGGCAAAGGAACATTTATGTATGCAGACAATAGTTTGTTAGTGGGCAATATGCAAAATGATACGTATGAAGGAAGGTGCATTTATATTCCTGCAAGCGGTAAAACAATAAGTGATAATATTTATACAGCCGGCAAAAAAAACGGAAGTGGCTATCAATACGAATTAGATTCAAAAACTTTATATGAAGGCACCTGGAATAATGGTGACTGGGTAAGCAGCAGTACCGCATCATACAAAAGTTTTTTAAAAGCAGATAATTTTACAGGTGAAAAAAATGATGAACAAATTTTAATGGGCCTCATAGATAAAAACAATAATAATTCAATGCAGGATACAGGCTTCTTTTATGATCTTGATAAACAGAAAAGATATTTTGGATATAGTGATAAGGGACTTTTTACAGACGGATTAATTATAAAAGATTCAACCCGTTTTTTGGGCAAAGTAAATGACGATGGAGCTTACGGTCCATGCAGTTTTTATAAATTGAAAAAGTTTTATGATGAAGGAAATTATCAAAATGATTATCTCACCGGCGATGGCTCCCTTAGCATAGATCTTCATAAAATGACAACCTATTACGGTTCTACAGCAGACAAAGGTTTATTTTCAGGTCAGGCATGGTTTACTAATAATTATAATGAATTGTATAAAGGTAATTATGAGGACGGTGCATTTAATGGAAGCGGTTATATTGTATTTAGAAATGGCACTACAGTAAAAGGAACATTTAAAGATGGCAAAACAATGACCGTTACATCATTTACAGACGGAAATGGCGCAGCCATAAGCCAAAACCCAAAAACAATTTCTGAAGCATTAAGCACAGTTATTAATGAATACTCAAACGATTATGAAGCATTAATTGGCCAGGAAGCTGATGAAGATGATTATTCTTTTGACGACTATTATAGTGCCGATAATAGTATCATAACCTTGCCGGGCAGTGTGGGCGATAACGTTATTTTAGAGGATTATGATTTTTATTTAATGTACAATGCCACTATGTATGATGGTATGACCTACAAGGATGCTCAAACAAAATATGATGAATTATGTAAATCACTTGCGGGGGTCTCATTGCATTTAAAGAGGAGTACTGCGCCTGTTACTTTATCAGGAAATATAGAACCTGCACAAGAGTCTGAAACTACGCGTACCGATTTTACTTTTAACAATTACTCTACTCTGAAAGATTATCATATATATGCAGAACTGAAGTATAATGAGGATGATGATAAATACACCGTAAACCTGGTAGCAGGCGATATTGTTTTTGACGACTGATTTTTGTATAAATAAAAGGGGAAAAACAAAGCGTCTGCATACAGCGGACGCTTTTGATTTTACAGTAAAAAAATAAATGCTATTCCCTTACCTTCGCGGCGAAAAATAAGTTCCAAAAGTTTCAGTGTTCTA
>JBDTLW010000072.1:0-7605 GCA_039934575.1 Parafilimonas sp.
ACAAACTGCTGGCGCAATTCATCATTTGTTTTACGTTTTATCTTCCATTTCATGCTTTGATCTGTGTTTGTGCTCTCGCTATCTTTCGGCCCAAACATCATTAATGAAGGCCACCACCAACGGTTAATAGCATCCTGGCACATGGCTTTTTGTACATCGGTTCCCCTGCTTAACGTAAGTAAAATATCAAAACCCTGGCGCTGATGAAAACTTTCTTCTTTACAAATACGCACCATAGCACGTGCATACGGACCATAAGAATTTCTGCAAAGCATTACCTGGTTTAAAATAGCAGCACCATCAACCAGCCAGCCAATGGCACCCATATCTGCCCAGGTTAAAGTTGGATAATTAAAAATAGAAGAATATTTCGCTTTGCCGCTATTCAGATCATTAATGGTTTGTTCTCTTGTTGTACCCAAAGTTTCACATGCAGAATAAAGGTATAACCCATGCCCTGCCTCATCCTGCACTTTTGCAATTAAGATAGCTTTGCGCTTTAAAGAGGGTGCACGGCTTATCCAGTTTCCTTCAGGCAACATACCCACAATTTCGCTGTGTGCATGCTGGCTTATTTGCCTCACTAATGTTTTGCGATATGCATCAGGCATCCAGTCTTTAGGCTCTATTTTTATTTCAGCATCTATCTTTTGCTGAAATAAATTTTCAAAATTTTGTAATAACATATTTTTTAAATTGCAGCACAAAAATAAAAAAATAAAACCGCCTAACACATGTTAGTTTTTTTAGTGTACTTTTAATATAGTACTTTACCAATTATTTTGTTTGCCATAAAACTGATTGTTGCCAAATGGAAACTTTGAACCTTAATACCATACAGCATACACTATCGTTAAATGATGAAAATGCTTTGGCTGAACTCTATCATTATTACTATAAACGATTAATACAATTTGCAAAGTCAATTGTGCGCACAAACGAGCTTGCAGAAGAAATTGTTGAAGATGTATTTATAAAATTATGGCGCAACAGGGTTTCAATATGTAATATTAAAAACCTGAATGTTTATTTATATATTGCCGTTAAAAATACAAGTTTAAATACGCTGTCTCAAAAAGCAAGACAATTAGTTTCTGCACCATTTGATTTTTTAAATATCGAGCTTGAAAACGAATTAGATAACCCCGATGACCTGATGATAACTGCTGAGATGATGCAAAAAATGTATCGCGTAATTGATAGCTTGCCGCCACGTTGTAAAATGATCTTTAAACTGGTAAGAGAAGATGGTTTAAAATATAAAGAAGTTGCGGAAATTCTGAACATTTCTGTTAATACCATAGATGCTCAAATAGCTATTGCCGTAAAGAAAATATGTACAGCTTTAGAAATTAAAAAGCCTTCCAAAAAAATTTCTGCATCCATAACTGAAAAATAATTTTAACGTTTTTAAAAATCCTTTAGTAGAAAATCAAAAAATACCTGTCTTAATTAAACTGCTTGTTCTACTGTATGAGTTCAAACAATTTTATATGGCAATTAATGTCCCGCTGTTTAAGCGGGGAAGCCTCTGCTGAGGAAGTTGCTTTATTTGAAGAAGTTTTAAAAAAAGATGAATCATTACAGCAACGATATCAAATTTTGAAACAGTTCTGGTCTTGCGCTCATTCTTTTAGTATCAGCGAAGACGAAAAAAACAAAAAGCAGATAAACACAATTCTTAAAAAAGCTTATGAGGCAGATATTTTAAATACTGATCTTACAAAAAGTAAAATATTTAAACATGAGAATTTTTTTAAAATTTTAATTAGCAGCGCTGCTGCAATTATTGTTTTAGTAACAGGTTTCTTTCTTATTAATAAAAAAAGTTCTCCCAATACTGTATTGCAGGTTCATGAAAAAAATTTGCAGCAGGTAGTTGCACAAAAAGGCAGCCGCAACCGAACCATTTTGCCTGATGGGTCTGTGGTTTGGTTAAATGCAGGGTCTTCCCTTTCATATACCGGTAATTTTAAAGGATTAATAAGAGAAGTGTATTTGAAAGGTGAAGGTTTTTTTGATGTTGTAAAACAGGAAGGTCATCCTTTTATAGTTCATGCAAATGGCATTGATATTAAAGTGCTGGGTACTGCTTTCGATGTAAAATCCTATTCTGAAGATAACACGGTTGAAGCTACACTTATAAGAGGTTTAATACAGGTAACACGGCAGGGAGAAAAAAATCAGAAACCGGTTTTCCTGCATCCGAATGAAAAACTGATTGTTGATCTTACGCAGAATATTCCTTCAGAAAAAATTAAAGCAGTTAATGTACCCGTTACACTTCCTGAAATAAAGATTTATCATTTAGACAGTACAATTAAAACTGAGAATATTATTGAAACATCATGGGTGTATAACCGTCTTGAATTTAGAGGAGACAGTTTTGAAGAGTTGGCAAAAAAGCTTGAACGCTGGTATAATGTAAAAATAATTTTTGAAGATGAGGCTGTAAAACATTTAAGCTTTCATGGTTCGTTTGAAAACGAAACTGTAAACCAGGCTTTTGCAGCTTTGAAGGCAGCAGTACCTTTTGATTATACAATAAATGATCAGGAAGTGAGTATTAAAACTGCTGCTTCAAAAATAAAAACAATGAAATAAAAATAAGCGGAGAATAGTGACTTATCCTCCGCCTGAAACGGGTTAACATAAAACAATTAAAGCATAATGCTTCCATATTAACCACCGATTGTAATAATTAAAATTATGAAAATTTTTTCTGCGGTTAAAAACAAACCGTTACTTCTCAAATTAGCGCTTGTTATGAAATTAATTATTCTGTTTTTATTTGTTACGCTGCAGGTTTCAGCAAAAGGATTTGGCCAGGAAAAGGTTACCCTTGATGTAAAAGAAAAGCCTATTGCAGATGTGCTGAGTTTAATTGAAAAGAATACCCACTACAGGTTTCTTTATAATAATAATAGCGCTGCATTCAAGATCAAGACTTCAATTGTTGTTCAGGATGCTGATTTAAAAGATGTGCTTAGCAGAATGCTCAACGGCACAAATCTTTCTTATCAATTTATGGAAAATAATCTTGTTGTTATAAGGGATGATGTGTCTCTAAACGAAACCAAAGTTATTGTTACGGGTACTGTAACTGGCGAGAATGGCACCCCTTTGTCAGGAGTATCGGTACAAATTAAAGGCACTGCAAATGGAACAGTTACCAATGCAGATGGACACTATTCTATCAATGCATCGGAAAATGATGTGCTTGTATTTTCATATATTGGCTATGCAAGCCAGGAAACAACTGCGGGCAGCAGGCAGGAAATTAATATTACACTTGAAGCAGCCAATGCAGAGTTAACGCAGGTTGTGGTAATAGGTTATGGTACACAAAGAAAAAGAGATCTCACGGGTTCAATAGCTGTGATAAACGGCGATGCGGTTTCAAAACTGCCTTCTACAAATCCCGTTGCATCATTGCAGGGAAAAGTGGCAGGATTAACTATCATTAATTCAGGACAGGCTGGTTCATCTCCAACTGTAAGAATACGCGGTGTTAACTCAACCAATAATGCTGATCCTTTATATGTAGTTGATGGGATACAGCAAACCAATATTGATTATCTTAACCAGGCAGATATTGAAACTATAGAGGTATTAAAAGATCCATCATCAATTTCTATTTATGGTTTACAGGGTGGTAATGGTGTTATAATAATTACTACCAAACGTGCAAAAAAAGGACAGACAACTATAAACTTTCAATCCAATACTGGCATTCAAAAAATTACGCATAAAATAGATGTAGTTGATGCAGCAGGATTTAAGAAATTATATTCACAGCAGATTGAAAATGTTGGTGGAATTCCTTTTGATTTTTCTCAGTATGATGCTTTAGGTGGTAACACAGACTGGCAGAATCAAGTTTTTCGCAGCGCTCTTCTTACAAGCAACAGCATCAGCGTTTCCAGCAGTACAGACAAGAGCACAACCTACTTAAATATTGGATATTCAGACCAGGATGGTGTAGAAAAATACGATCGCTATCAAAAATATGTTGCAAGGCTGAATGAAGAAATACGGCTTACAAATGATATTCGTATTGGTGGAGAAGTAAGCGGATTTTATTATAATCAAAACCCGCCGGCAGGAGGCATAGAAAATGAAGCGCTATGGGCTGTACCGAATATTCCGATAAAAACAAATGACGGTTATTATTATTCAACACCTTCATTTCAAAGAGCGCAGGTTGCTAATCCTGTTGCAATAATTGATGAAGCCAATGGACATACTTTAAATAGTGGTTACAGGGCTACGGGAAATATTTTTGCAGAAATTAAATTTCTAAAATATTTTACCTGGAAATCTACTTTTTATACTGATCTTTCTTTTAATTCATCACGCGGATATTCACCTTTACCTTTTAGCTTTATTAATATAGGAGAAGGAAGCAATCCTGCGGATACTACTTTTTTTAATGAAACAAATTCCCATACCGGTGTAAACCAATCTTCGGCTACATACAAAACTTTTCAGCAAGACCATACACTTACATTTGATAAAAACTTCAACGGCGGCCATCATATAACAGTACTTGCAGGTTATAGTACATTATATCACTATAGCGATTTTATAAACGGTAACAGAACAGATACTTCATTGAATATTCCTGATGATCCAATATTCTGGTATTTGAATATTGCGCAGGCATCAAATCCTGGAAATTTTGGAGGTGGTGGCGGAGAAGATGCATCCACATCATATATGGGGCGTATTAATTATTCTTTTAAGAACCGTTATTTAATAAACGCTACTTACAGGCGTGATGGAACTTCTAAATTTTCACCTTCTCACCAGTGGGGTAATTTTGGTAGTGTAGGTGCAGGCTGGGTGGTAAGTGATGAGAATTTTTTGCAAAATGTAAAATGGATTAATTTCTTAAAGCTAAAAGCTTCATGGGGTACTGTGGGTAATGGATTAAGTATTGGTAATTATCTTTCATACCCTGTACTGCAAAATTCAAACGTTGCTGTTTTTGGCGATAATATTTATGCAGCGGTAACTCCCGAATATATACCAGACCCCAATTTACATTGGGAAATAGTAGAGGGAAAAGATGCAGGATTTGAATTACGCTCATTTCAAAACAGGCTTAGTGTAGATGTTGATTTTTATGACCGCAAAACTCATGACATACTCACTTTTATCACATTGCCTAATTCTAACCTGCCTTACTTTACTAATCTTGGTACAATTGATAATAAAGGGTTGGAAATTACTGCCGGATGGACTCAGGACATAGGTAAAGATCTGAGACTTTCTGTAAATGGCAACTTTAGTGTAAACAGCAATAAAGTTTTATCAATAGGCGACAACTTTAATTTTGAAATAGACAATATTGCCAATAACCAACTTGTAAACAGAACAGTTTCCGGTTATTCAATAGGTTATTTTTATGGCTATGTACAAAAAGGAATTTACCAAACTGCAGATGCTATTCATAAAGGTCCGGTTGTTGGTTTTACTCAATCTGCAAAGCCCGGCGATATTTCTTACGAGGATATAGATGGGAATGATACTATCAATCAAAATGACCGTACTTATTTAGGCACACCTTTTCCTAAATATAATTTTGGTATCAGCATTTCATTATCATATAAAAACTTTGATTTAGCGATTGAAGGACAGGGCGTAGCCGGTAATAAAATTTATTTACAACGCCGCACCTACAGCTTTACTACGCTTAACTATGAATCAAACCGACTTAATGCCTGGAAAAAGCAAGGGTCATCCAATGTGGAGCCTATACTTGATCCAAGCCGTAACAATAATTATTTATTCTCTGATTACTGGCTTGAATCGGGGAGCTATTTCAGGCTGCGCACTTTGCAACTTGGTTACACCGTTAAAACAAATGAATTAAAATATATTAAAACGCTGCGCTTTTATATCAGCGCTCAGAATATAAAAACATTTACAAAAGCATCGGGATACAGTCCGGAAGTACCGGTTGATAATCCAACAAGTGCTGGGGCAGATAATGGGACATATCCGCTTCCGGCAATTTATTCAATTGGTGTAAATCTTACTTTGTAATCAGGTGAAAAATAATAAACTCTATTTTATGTTTTATTTAAAAAAATACAGACTTATATGTTTCCTTTTTCTTGCCGGTTTATATATTTCACCCGGCTGCAAAAAAGATTTTCTTAACCGTGAGCCTTTGGGGAGATATACAACTGATAACTATCCATATTCTCCAGGCGGCGGTCCTTATGATCAATACATATTTGCAGCCTATTCTTCGCTTCGGGATTATAAAATAACTGACTATGCATTTATTGCAGCACTTAGTATAAGAAGCGATGATGCGGATAAGGGAAGCAGTTTATTTGACGGAGTTTCTTACGGTTTAGGCGGAGCAGATAATTTTCCTGTAGCTCCGGATGCACAGTTTGCAAATGAACTATGGACTGCATATTATGGTGACCTGATATATAAATGCAATGTTGTTTTACAGCAGGTATCTTTAGATAGCACAGGAACACCAGAACCAGTAAAGGCATCAGCAAGAGCTGAAGCAAGATTCCTAAGAGGCTATGCTTATTTTACCTTAGAAAGACTTTTTGGCAACATACCAATAGTTGATACAGTTTTGGATATATCCCAATCTAATGTACAGCAATCAGATCCTGCAACAGTGTATGCATTTATTGAACAGGATTTGCAATATGCTGCTGCAAATTTACCGGTATTGTATGATCCGAAATTTATTGGCAGGTCAACAAAGGGTGCGGCTAATGGTATGCTTGCAAAAGTGTATTTGTATGAAAAGAAATGGCAGCAGGCCATGGATGCTGCAAATCTTGTAATTACATCAGGTCAATATGATCTGTCAACTCCTTATGATAAGATTTTTACAAATGGAGGGGAAAATTCAAAAGAATCAATATTTGAGGTACAATGTTATGCGGATGCAAACAACCCAACCAATTATGGTTGTCAGTATGCAGAAATACAAGGTATAAGAGGTGCTGGCAGTGAGGATCTTGGATGGGGGTTCAATAATCCATCACACCAACTGCATATAGCATATGAACCAGGAGATCCCAGAATTAACAGTACTATTTTATTTATGCCAACACCGGTGCCAACTGTATATGGAGAAACTTTTGGAAGACCAGAATCTAATGACTCCATGTATAACATGAAAGTTTATCTGGGTAATGATCCTTCTATGCGTAATAAAGTAGGGGGTCTTGTTGGGCAACATGCCTGGTGGGAAAATGTAAGGATTTTAAGATATGCAGATGTAGTGCTTATATATGCAGAAGCAGCAAATGAGTTGGGGCAAACCAGTGCAGCACTGGAAAAACTTGAATGGATAAGAGCACGTGCACGTAATGGCAATAATTCTGTTCTGCCCCCTGTAACTTCAACAGACCAGGCACAGCTAAGAAGTGCTATATGGCATGAAAGAAGAATAGAGCTTGCAATGGAACATGAACGTTTTTTTGATATTGTACGCTGGGGTATCGCAGAGTCTGTATTGCATTTTGCAGGCAAATACAATTACAAAGCAGGCAGAGATGAGTTGTTGCCAATACCGCAAGCACAGATTGATTTATCAAAAGGTACTTTACATCAAAA